>JAAYEX010000233.1 GCA_012728535.1 Clostridiaceae bacterium
CTCCAGCGGCCTGTCTACGGGACTTTCACCCGGGCCTTTGAGGACCAGTGCAATCGCAAGATTGCCAGTGCCAGACTGATTCAGGAAGATAATTTTGACTATTCCATGGATTTCGCAGCCCTGGAAGAAGCCTGCGCAAATCCGAGAAATAAGATCTTTGTCCTCTGCTCACCGCATAATCCGGTGGGCCGGGTCTGGCGGGAAGATGAACTGGAAAAAGTCCTGGACATCTGCCGCCGCCACAGGGTCCTGGTTATTTCCGATGAAATCCACTGCGACCTGGTTCGTCCGGGTCAGAAACATATCCCCCTCCTGGCCCTGGCACGTCCTGACGACCTGGTTATCCAGGTGGGCTCGATCAGCAAAAGCTTTAACTGCGCGGGTATCAACAGCGCCTGTGCCATCGTCAGAAATCCCCGATTGCGAGACCAGGTCAGGGCGGTTCTGCCGTCGACGCTGATTTCTCCCTTCGCACTGGAGGCGCAGATAGCCGCTTACTCCGAAGAGGGTGCAGACTGGCTCGACGAGCTTAATGCCTATTATGATGAAACTATCAGGCAGGTCCGGGCTTTATTTGCTGAGAAAATGCCTGAAGTCCGGGTCACTGATCCTGAAGGGACCTACCTGCTCTGGTTTGATTTCAATCCGACGGGCCTGTCCGATGCCGAAATTCATCATCTGGTCTACGATGTCGCCCGAGTCAGATTGACGGATGGCCTGGTCCACGACCCTGACGGAGGTTCCGGTTTCCAGCGGATGACCACTTCATCACCCAGGTCCATGGTGCTGGAAGCCTGCCAAAGAATAATTAAGGCCTTTGCCGAGTATTCAAAATAGGCCTGTAAAATCGTTTACCTACACTCTTGACCTTGCACCAACTGTACTAGTATACTTAGTACAGAAACAGCGGAAACTGTTTCTGTACTTTTTTCATGGAAGGAGTGTTTATGTTTTCGGTTGACACACGCAGCAAACAACCCATCTACCGGCAGATAATGGATCAAATCGTTCTTCTGGTTTCTACGGGCGTGCTGGATACAGGTGAACAACTCCCCTCGATTCGTGATCTGGCTACGTCTCTGGGAATCAATCCCAACACTGTCGCCCGTGCATATGCGGAGTTGGAACAAAGGGGGGTAATCGATACCATTCCCAAGAAGGGGGCCTTTGTTGCCGACATTTCCCTGACTAAAGAGATTAAAGAAGATGCCAGAATTCAGCTGGCTGATTTTTTTACGAATTATCGAAAATTAGGTTTATCTGCGGATGAGATCCGCTCACTGGCAGAGGAGGCATTTTCACATGCTGAAAATCAATAATTTAAGTAAAGCTTTCGCTGATTATCCGGTTCTGTCATCCCTTAACTGGGAGGTGCCCGACGGCAAGATTTTCGGCCTGATCGGCAGCAACGGCGCGGGCAAATCCACCCTGATGCGCTGTATCAGCCAGGTCTACGATTATGACGGTGAAATCAGCTTTGACGGGGCTCCCATGGCGGGACAGAAAGAAAAGCTCTTCTTCGTCTCGGATGAACCCTTCTATTTCAACCGCTTCAATACAAGTGAGATGAAGGATTACTACAAGGTTTTTTACCCTGACTTTGATGAAGAGTATTACCTACACTTGCTGGACCTCTTTAACTTTGATGAAAAGAAACCCCTCCACCTGTTGTCACGCGGCTTGAAACGGCAGAGCATTATCATTCTCGCTCTCAGCTGCAAGCCTCGCCTGATCCTGATGGATGAGTCCTTTGACGGACTTGACCCCATGGTGCGTCTGACTTTGAAACGTGAACTGATCAAGCTGGTTGATGCGGGGGAAGTCAGTGTCATAA
>JAAYEX010000234.1 GCA_012728535.1 Clostridiaceae bacterium
AGACATCCATCTTACCTTATGAAGACTGTTGTACAGTATTCGTGTCCAAGCATCCCAAGACACATCCATCTCTTCTTGATGTAGAAATTGCAGAAGAAGAGCTTGATTTAGAGGCCCTTGCTGATGCGGTATTGGACAAAATAGACACATATCCAATAAAAGCTTATACAAATTAATTAAAATCACTTGAAAGCTCTTATATTACTGCTTTTTCGCATGATTCTTATCCCAAGTATGATAGAATTATTGCGGTATAATTCAAGTTTTTAACAATATTGGAGGTATTAATGTTGTATCAACACGTCAAGGAAACAGATCCCAAACTTTATGATTCACTCATGTGCGAACTGGATCGCCAACAGAACAAGTTAGAGATGATTGCATCAGAGAACTTTGTCAGTCAGGCCGTTATGGAGGCCGCAGGTTCAGTATTAACAAACAAATACGCTGAAGGTTATCCCGGACGCCGTTATTACGGTGGCTGTGAGTATGTCGACGTAGCTGAAGATTTGGCTATCGATCGCGTCAAAGAACTTTTCGGAGCCGAATTTGCTAACGTTCAGCCTCATTCAGGCGCAAACGCCAATACTGCTGTTTATTTCGCTATGTTGGAACCGGGTGATACTATTCTTGGCTTGGACCTTGATCACGGTGGACACCTGACTCATGGCATGAGAATCAACTACTCAGGAAAATATTTCAATGCTGAAGGCTATAAAGTTGACCGCGAAACTGAACAAATTGACTACGATGTCGTTCGCGAGCGTGCTTTAGAAGTAAAGCCCAAAATGATTATCGCAGGCGGCAGCGCTTATCCGCGTAAGATTGATTTCAAAAAATTCCGTGAAATCGCTGATGAGGTTGGAGCATACCTGATGGTTGATATGGCCCATATCGCCGGTTTGGTTGCAGCCGGTCTGCATGAAAACCCTGTTCCTTATGCTGATTTTGTTACCTCCACAACTCATAAAACTTTGCGCGGACCTCGTGGCGGAATCATTCTTGCCAAAGAAGAATACGGCAAGAAGATTAACTCAGCTGTTTTCCCCGGACTGCAAGGTGGTCCCTTGATGCACATCATTGCCGCTAAGGCCGTTGCTTTCCTGGAGGCTCTGCAACCTTCATTTAAGGCCTATCAGCAAAATGTCGTTGACAATGCTAAGGCTTTGGGCGAGTCACTCAACAAACATGGTGTAAACTTGGTTTCCGGCGGCACAGATACGCATCTTCTTTTGATCGATCTGCGCGGTACAGAGTGCAATGGTAAAGTTTTGCAGGAGAGACTGGACGAAGTAAATATCACGACCAACAAGAACACAGTTCCTTACGAGACTGAGAAAGCAACAATTACCAGCGGACTCCGCATTGGCACACCGGCACTGACAACTCGTGGCTTTGGAGTTGCCGAAATGGAACTCTTGGGTGAACTGATTTCTCTTGCTATCTTCAACTATGATGAAAGCAAAGAAAGAATCCTCAAAGAAGTAGCGGATCTATGTGAGAAATTCCCGCTCTATGCCGACCTCAAATAATGAGATTAACTTCGATAGGCATTCTCCGCTAGCTTATCGCATGGCACCAATGACGCTGTCCGACTTTGCCGGACAGCGTCATATTCTTTCTGAAGGCAAACTTTTGTGGCGTATGATTAAAGCCGATCGTTTGTCTTCAATCATTTTGTTTGGTCCTCCGGGCACAGGTAAAACTTCCATTGCCCGTATTATCGCGAACAGTACTGAAGCACCCTTTAGCCAGCTGAATGCTGTTACCTCCGGTGTTGCTGATATAAAACGCGTTATTAGTGATACCGGCAACTCTTTACTAAACCCAAGCGGCAGGACAGTACTTTTCATAGATGAGATTCACCGTTTCAACAAAGCGCAACAGGATGCTCTTTTGCCATCTGTTGAAGATGGCAGCATTATTTTAATCGGTGCTACTACTGAGAATCCATACTTTCAGGTTAATAAAGCTTTGATCTCTCGCTCGACCGTATTTCAACTGTACCCACTGGAAGACGATGATGTTCATACGATATTGGAGCGGGCTCTGAATGACAAGGAGAGGGGACTGGGTTATCTTTTGCTAAATGTAACAGCTGAAGCTCTGGACTTCTTCGCACAAAGAGCAGGTGGAGACGCAAGAATAGCCTTAAACGGACTTGAACTTGCAGCTCTGACCACTAAGCCTGATTCTGAAGGTGTTATTGCTATTGATCTCGAAGCTGCTATGGATTCAATGCAGGAAAAAGTTGCTCTTTATGATTCTACCGGCGAAGCACATTACGACACTGTTTCAGCCATGATTAAGTCTATGCGCGGCAGTGATCCGCAGGCAGCTATACATTATCTGGCCAGATCTCTACGCGGCGGAGAGGACATTAACTTTATCGGACGTCGTCTTGCGATTGCAGCATCGGAGGAAGTAGGCATGGCCAATCCGCAGGTCCTGTCTATTGTCGTTTCTGCCTGGCAGGCTGCCCAGATGGTTGGCATGCCTGAAGCACAAATAATACTGTCTCAAGCAGTTATTTTAATTGCTACAAGCCCTAAATCCAATGCAAGTTATTTGGCTATTAACAGAGCCATGGATGATTTGGATAATAAAGATATCGGAGAAATACCCTTCTATCTGCGCAATGCCCCTGTTGAGGGCATGAAGGACCTTGGTTACTCTCTGGGTTATGAGTATAGTCATGACTGGCCTGAGGCAATTTCGTCACAAGAGTTCCTGCCTGAGAAACTAAGAGGAGTACAATATTATCTGCCATCTGATCGTGGTCACGAACAGACCGTGAGTAAATGGATGGCAGAAGTTGAGAAGCTTCGCAAGGCAGAACAGAGAAAAAAGCGCACAGAAGGAGCCGATAATGATTAAGCCCGAAGAAGGGAACAAGAGAGTTTACTTTGATCACGCAGCCACAACAGCAATCCACCCGGAAGTTATGGCTGTGCTTGTGGATGCCCTGGAGAATAATTATGGCAACCCATCCTCTTTTTACAAAGAAGGTAATATAGCTGGACGTGCCATGGAACAAGCCCGTACAAGAATTGCGGAAACACTTGGTGTCAAAGCAGAAGAAATATATTTCACCTCAGGTGGCACAGAATCAGACAACTGGGCCATAAAAGGTGCAGCCAGGATGCATAACAAAAAGGGTAAGCATTTAATAACCTCCAGCATAGAGCATCATGCCGTTTTGCACAGCATGGAGGCCTTGGAAAAGGAAGGCTATGAAGTTACATATTTAGAGGTAGATGCAGATGGTTTAGTGGATCCTGAAGATCTGCGTGCTGCTATCCGCCCCGATACCATACTCGTTTCAATCATGTATGCAAATAACGAAATCGGCACTATTCAACCTATTGAAGAACTGGCCAAGATCTGTCAGGAACACAAAATTTTGTTCCACAGTGATGCTGTACAGGCACTTGGTGCTGTTCCTCTTAGACCAAGTGATTTGGGTGTCGATCTAATGTCTTTTTCCGGTCATAAACTATACGGACCAAAAGGCATAGGTATTCTCTACAAACGAAGGGGAACGCGAATAGCGCCTCTAGTTGACGGTGGGGCCCAGGAGCGCAAGCAAAGAGGCGGTACTGAGAATGTGCCTGCAATAATGGCTTTTGCGAAGGCGATTGAACTGGCCTATTCCGATCTGGAAGAGGAAGGGGAGAGACAAATTAAATTGCGCGACCGCCTAATTCGCGAAATCCCGAAAATTGTTTCTCATGCCAAGTTGAATGGACATCCGACAAGGCGTTTACCCAACAATGTTAATTTCAGCTTTGAGTTTATAGAAGGTGAATCCATCCTGCTTTTACTCGATGCTTTCGGGTATGCCTGCTCAAGTGGATCAGCATGTACATCAGCCTCCCTGGATCCTTCTCATGTGTTGCTTGCTATCGGGCTGCCGCATGAAGTTGCTCACGGTTCTTTAAGAATTAGCCTGGGAAGAGAGAATACTGATGCTGATGTTGATCGCTTCCTCGAGGATTTACCAAAAGTTATTCAGCGTCTGCGTGATATGTCACCTTTATACGATGACTATATAAATGACAAAATAGAAGCCTTGATTCCACAAGAAGGTGGAAACAGGCTAGTAAGAGAGGGCGGCTATGGACTATAGTGAAAAAGTAATGGATCATTTCATGAACCCGCGTAACATGGGCGAAATCCCTGATGCGACAGTCTCAGGCACGGTTGGTAATCCTGTCTGTGGCGACATCATGAAAATTGATTTAAAAATAGAAGACGACGTTATAACCGATGCCAAATTTAAAACTTTTGGTTGCGGGTCCGCAATTGCAACCAGCAGCATGGCAACCGAATTGGTAATCGGCAAGAACACTGCTGATGCACTGGATATAAGCAATAAAGCTGTTGCTGAAGCTCTGGACGGGCTACCTGCAGTTAAAATGCACTGTTCCGTGCTGGCTGAACAGGCTATAAAAAAGGCGCTTCAGAGTTATTTCGAATCTGAAGGCAGAATGACTCCGGAGTTAACTGAAAAATTCAAAATTCTCAATGAAGATGATCATGGATGCTGCATGCACGAATAAGTTAAAAAAGCAAACTATCTGACGTATATTACCGGATTAAGCAGAGTCTTTATAGGCCCTGCTTAATTTTCGTTTTATATCTTGCTATAATTATTTTCGATGATTTTTGAGAAAGAGAGGGAATATATGGACAAAAATGAAGAAAAGAAGTCTGCTGCAAAAGAATTAGAGGAAAAATTGACCTTCGAATTCAAAACAGCCTGGGAACCCGGCAACAAGGAAAAACTGGACGCTATCAATAGTTTTGCAGATGAGTATAAGCTTGCTCTTGATTCGGGAAAGACAGAGCGCGAATTTGTAAACTTTACCAGTGCCTACTTAGAATCAAAGGGTTTCAAACTATTGGAAACATATTCCGAGCTTAAGACAGGAGATCGTGTCTACCAACTCGTACGCGGAAAAGGTTTATTAGCGGCTATTATCGGTGAGAATGATCCTCTACAGGGCTTTAATCTCATCGGCTCACATGTTGATTCGCCTCGTCTTGATTTGAAGCCGAATCCTTTATATGAATCATCTGATTTAGCCCTGATGAAAACACACTATTACGGAGGCATCAAGAAGTATCACTGGGTTGCGCAACCCCTGGCCCTCCATGGCGTTATGATAAAGAAGGGCGGGGAAAAAGTTGAAGTCATAATAGGTGAAGATGCTTCTGACCCTGTACTATATATTAGTGATCTCCTGCCACATCTGGCTGCTGATCAAATGAAAAAAACTGCTGCCTCCGTGGTAGAAGGGGAGGAGCTCAATGTTCTAATCGGCGGATTGCCGTATCCGGATGAAGATGCTAAAAATCGCGTCAAACTTGCTGTCCTGAATCTGCTATTTGAAAAATACGGTGTTACTGAACGCGAATTCATCACAGCTGAACTTGAAATCGTACCGGCAGTTAAGGCCAGGGATGTCGGTCTGGATCGTTCATTCCTCGGTGCATATGGGCAGGATGACAGGGTCTGCGCTTACACATCCTTACGTGCGCTAACTGATCTTGAAGAAGCTCCCAAGCGCACCGCTGTACTCCTTATGTATGATAAGGAAGAGACCGGTTCCGGCGGCAATACCGGTGCCTCATCCTTCCTTTATCCCTATTATCAGCAACAAATTGTACGTCTGATGCTGGGTCACGAGCCCAGCTCGCTTGAGTTGTCACAGAATATTATCAACAGTACCATGCTCTCATCTGATGTGACTAACGCTTTTGACCCGACCTTTGCATCAGTTTCTGAACCGCAAAACAGCTGTTACACCGGTCGTGGCATGGCTTTGAACAAGTATACGGGTGCCCGTGGCAAAGGTGGTACCTCAGATGCTTCAGCAGAGTATTTTGATGAAGTAGTACGTCTTTTGGAGGAAAATGATATCAGCTGGCAAACCGGTGAGATGGGTAAGGTAGATCAGGGAGGCGGCGGAACTGTCGCAGTTTACCAGGCTGAACTTGGTCTGGAAGTAATTGACTGCGGAGTACCTTTGCTTTCAATGCATTCCTGCTTTGAAGTATCCAGCAAAGTCGATGTTTATGAAACCTATCGTGGCTATCGCGCATTTTATGAAAACATGCGCAATGACAGAGTTTAATTCTTATCAAACGGGGCCTGTCTTAACTGACAGACCCCGTTCAGCATGATCTAAATGAAAATCTATTATCGCTCAAAATCACTTATATCAATTTCAGGCCATTTGCTGAGGAAAGCACTCAACTGAGCCGCTATAAGCTGAACTCCGCCGCTTTCACGTGCTTCGATGTTCAGAGGCAATACAGGATCATGCAGGTAGAGTCGCAACAAAAACCAACCATCACCTTGTCCTGGGGCAACAGCAACTCTGACCCCTTCATAATTCTCCGGCACCAGGGACCAACCCTCGCTTTCGCCCACTAAATGCTCCAAGTCAGCCATAACCTCTTTACCCAGACTGACAAAATCATCAGTTAGCAGTTTGGGGCGAAATTCCGCTGCTTCCAAAGGTTCTGTGAATGCTGACAACAGGTCATTAAGTTCCCGGCCTTCCTGTCTCAACTGAGCCAGTTTAATTAAAATACGGGTTATCGTATAGGCCCCATCGTCAAGGAAATAGTTTTCTTTAAAAGCACCATGCCCTGAAGTTTCCATGGCAAGTTGTGTATCCCGGCCCGCTTCATTCAGGCGTATAGCTTCGTTTATAACATTGCGGTAGCCACGTTGAAAGCGATGGTGAAAACCACCGGATTCACGAAGAAATATTCCTAGTTCATCAGATGTTATAGAATCAGTAACAATGGTGGTGCCGGGATGATCTTCCAGGATAATCGCTGCCATCAGAGCTATCAGTCGATTGCGATTGATTTCAACTCCGGTGTGGTCAACTGCTCCGGCACGATCTACATCTGTATCAAAGATGATACCAAGATCAGCCTTTTCTCTCAGAACAGCCGCGCGCAAACTGGCAATAGCCTCTGAATCCTCGGGGTTCGGAGCGTGATTAGGGAAATTACCGTCCGGCTCAAGATATTGGCTGCCTGACGTATCGGCGCCCAGCGGTTTGAGAATGCGGTCAACATAGAAACCTCCGGCACCGTTTCCGGCATCCAGGACAATATGCAAGCCTTGCAGTGGTGTATCCGGGTGGGTGGGATGGTCAACTCCGCGTCGTATTTTCTCTAGTAGCTGATCAGAATAGACCGCCATAAAATCAGTCAGGGCGGGCAAAGTCCAATCAAGCGGGGCTTCTATAGGGTAGGCATCCGCAGCTTTCTCTAAAATGCGAGTGATATCGACCTTATCCAAACCTCCGGAGGCTGTGAAAAACTTAAACCCGTTGCGGTTCCAGGGCAGGTGAGATGCTGTCGACATGACTGATCCGTCATATTCAAAGCCGGTCGTAACACAGCTCATAAACATAGCCGGGGTAGAGGCAAGTCCCAAATAAAAGGGCTCAGCACCTGCTGCAGCAACCCCCTCGAGGAAGGCCCGAGACAAGTCAGCTGCCGAGAGCCTGGAATCATGTCCGAGCGCAATCTTCAGTTCACAAGGAAGCTTGGCTCTTTGTTCACTCAGCCATTCTGTAAATCCGACTCCGATCGCTCGTGCAACAGCAGGGTATAAGTTTACCTTTTCATTCTCAATTCCTTCCAGCGCAACACCGCGAATATCACTGCCATTCTGCAGGGCTAACCAGTTAAGTTCTTTATTTTGCATTAAATACCTCCTTAGGAATCGGCTACTTTGAATTTTAATAAACACTCACTGATCATCAGTAGAAGCAGTGTCCTTTGTTTTAATAGCCGGCAATTGATTTAAGGGATTCCTGTCAACTGCATTATGCAGCTGTTTGTTATCTATGTGAGTATATATTTCAGTAGTTGCAACTGTAGAATGCCCAAGAATAGCCTGTAGACTTCTAATATCCACCTCGCCGTATTGGTACATCAAGGTAGCAGCTGTGTGCCGCAGTTTATGCGTAGAATAGCGCCTGGGATCCAGTCCGGCTGAAACAATATATTTCTTAATGATATTCTGCACGGCACGGGGCTGGACTCTGGTGCCGAGACGGGAAATGAAGAGAGCGTGCTTATCTTTTTTCTTCGCTTCAAAACGCTCGGGGAGATAATCTTGCAAAGCACGGATACAAGCGCCATTAAGATAGATTGTGCGCTCTTTTCCGCCTTTGCCCATAACAGTCATCCGGTCTTCTTTAATATTTGGAATATCAATAGAGCAGAGTTCCGCTAAGCGCAGGCCGCAGTTCAAAAAGAATGTCAAGATACAGTAGTCCCGACTGGAATATCGTGTCTCGGACTCAGCAGCAGCACTGAGTAGCTCTTTGCTCTCGTCCAGACTAAGATGTCTGGGCAGCTGCTTGATCTGCTTGGGCGTCTCCAGACGATCGGCTATGTTCTCTTCGAGTAAATTTGCCTTATTGGTCAGGTAGCCAAAAAAGCTGCGCAAGCTGGAAATACGGCGGGCCCTGGTTGAGGGGGCCACGTTTCTGGCCGCCGCAAGCCAGCTGACATAGGCATACATGTCACTTAGTCTGACCTGTTTCAGATAGTGGTCATTTACAAGGGAAAGATCTATCTCCTCCCATGCATCATCTTCGGGAACAGAACTTTCGCGCGGTCGCAGCATGAAACGGAAAAACATGACCAGATCGTAACGATACTGTCTGATCGTCCCAAGCGAGCGCCCTTTGATTGCCTGGTAATATCCAAGAAATTCTTCCAGCCGCGGAAAAGTATCTTCAGCTTTTTTCTTATCATCCTGTGACATATCTATATTATACGCTATGATGATTGTGAAAAAAATTCATTATCTGTGATAGACTTTTAACGCTGATTTAATACAGATTAAGCTCTATGGGCTTCAGAAAGGTAAGATATAATGGAAAAACTGCGTGTAGGAATTGTCGGAGCAACCGGTCTGGTCGGACAGACTTTCATCTCCTTATTGGAAGATCATCCCTGGTTTAAAACAACTGCCTTGTTTGCCTCACCACGTTCAAAAGGCAAGACATATGTTGAGGCTATGGAAGGGCGTTGGCGCTATGCTGCCGAAATGCCTGAAAGTGTTAAAGAGATGATTGTCATGGGTACAGATGAGATATCTGAAATCGCTGATCAAATAGACTTCGTCTTTTGTGCTGTGGATATGGATAAATCTGAACTGGTCCAACTGGAAGAAGGGATCGCTAAACTGGAAATTCCGGTTATATCCAATAATTCAGCCATGCGCTGGACACCTGATGTTCCTATGATTATACCTGAGATCAATCCCGAACATAGTATCTTGATTGACACACAACGCAAACGACTTAACACAAGACATGGATTCATCGCAGTGAAACCTAATTGCTCTATCCAGTCGTATGTGCCCGCCTTGACAGCTTTGCTGGATTTCGAACCTGAAGAGATTTTTGTCAGTACTTATCAGGCAGTGTCAGGCTCAGGAAAGACACTGGCGACCGCAGATGAAATGCGTAACAACGTGATTCCGTATATCGGCGGGGAGGAAGAGAAAAGTGAATGGGAGCCCTTAAGAATTTGGGGTAAGGTTAGGAGCGGCAGTATTGACTTAGCCCGCAAACCTGTAATCTCAGCACAATGCTATCGGGTATCGGTTGAGTACGGACACACCGCTGCTGTATCTGTTCGCTTTCGCAAAGATATCAATGAAAAAGTGATCCTGGAGCGCTGGGCAGAATACCAGGGCCATGAATCTGTCAGAGATTTGCCTTCAGCTCCGGAGAAGTTTTTGGATTATCTGACTGAAGACAACAGACCACAACCTTTGCCGGATGCGATGGCAGGTAAGGGGATGGGAATCACTATCGGCCGTCTGCGTAAAGATCCGATTTTTGACTACAAATTTACCTGTCTGTCGCATAATCTGATCAGAGGAGCTGCCGGCGGTGCGGTTTTAACTGCGGAATTGCTGTATAAACAGGGTTATCTGACGGAAGCATAAGAGCGAAGAGTATTAGAATGGCACAGGAACAGCCCGAGACCGCATTACAAACAGTTACAAACAATACGGAGACAAGATATAACAGTGTAGATTGTCTTGATCTCGGGCTTTGGCTTGGATTTGGGCTGATGGCCAATGGAGCAGAGGCAATCAGAGTTGAAGACAGCGTAACTAGAATCTTGAATGCCTATGATTTGCGAGATGCAGAAGTGTTTGCTGTATCTAACTACTTGCATGTCAGCGCACGCAGCCGTTCAGGAAAGCCTATCAGTTTCGGTAAGCGCATGCAGGGTAGTAGTTCAAACAATCTGGATAAAGTTGACCGCCTGAATGATTTAGCCCGTCACATCACAAGTGAAACACCGGATCCGCTTCTTACTCTGAAGGAAGTCAAGGATATAATTGATTCTCCCGGTTATCCCTTTAGAATCCACGCATTCAGTGTTGCACTGGCAGCCTTTGCTTTTTCCTTGCTCCTTGGGAGCAGCTTGCTACCGGCACTTTGGGCGACCGCAGCTTCTGTCATCATGATTAACATCCTGAAACCAATCCGCAAACACTATGCAAATCCTATATTTATTAATCTAATAGGGTCCATTCTTATAACATTATTAATATGGCCTGTTACTTTCACGTCCTTTAGCTCTGAAAGCCTGTTGATGATGACAGCCTCATTTATGTATTTTTTCCCGGGAATTGCCCTGATAAACAGTACACGGGATCTGATGGCCGGAGATTTAAGCGCAGGTTTAGCTAAATTGGTCGAAGTAGTCCTCCTGGCTATTTCTGTTGCTGTCGGCTCCGGTGCTACCTTGGCTTTGCTTAACAGAATCTGGCCGCTTGCTTAGGAAGGAGTAAAGAATGGAAATCGTACAATCAACCTTTTTTGCTCTTATAGCCAGCTTTGCGTTTATGATAATGTTTGAGGTGAGGGGAAAGGCCCTGCTTGTAGGAAGTATCGGCGGAGGCATCAGTCAACTAAGTTATATGCTCTTCCAGTTGCTTGGTGACTTACATTATCTGGTGCCGTTTTTCTTCGCTTCAATAATTCTGACGCTTTATTCAGAGATAATGGCACGTGTTTTTAAAAAGCCGGCGACAGTATTTCTTATCGGTGCTTTATTTCCTTTGGTTCCCGGAAGAGGCATTTATGAATCAATGGTCTATTTTGTTGAAGGACAGCAAAGCCTTTTCTTTGCAAAGCTCCAGGAAACTTTGGCCATAACCTTAACACTTGCCATGGGCATCATGATGATCTCGGTTATTTTCCGTAACTTCAGATTACGATCCTACTTCAAAGAAGAAGAGCAAATTTAGCTGACTGATTTTTTTAAGACAAGTACTCAGGAAGAAGAAGGGTCCAATCAGGATATCAAATTATATCTCTAAAGAAATCGTACTTCGTAAAATATAAATTTTACGAAGTACAGCAGGAGTTCTTTTCTCGATATTTACTTTCTTAATGGAATTGTGCAGATTTGATCCCAAACTGATCTTTCAGTTTTATGGCAGAATATCAGGTAAACCATCAGCAGGTATTGTTTCAGTTGTCTCTGCTTCTCCCAGGATACTATCCATGCCGGTTATTTTTTTCCATTCTTCAGTATCTTTAAATGGATTGTACAAAACAAATAAAATAATTAAAGCAATAGCTATCATTATGGTCGTTAAAATATTTCGCAACGTTCTCTGATACTTTTGCTGCTGATACATGCGATTTACTTTGTCTACCGTTGTGTAACCTTTTAAACGGTAGACTCTGTGCCCAAGTTTCTTTTCAGTCTCAGGACTGTTTCTGTCTTCAAGACCACGGGTCAGCAAATCAGTATTCATACTCTCTGTTTTGCTTAAATCAGCATTTCCGTATTTGCGGGCTCGCTGTGTTTGCAACTGCGCAGTCTTGCTTTGGATAAAGGTATTCTCAAAATCTGACTCGCTAAAATCTCGTACCATATCCGGCCGCTGTGATCCCTTATGTTTGTATTGATTGTTTACCTTGTCATCCATATAACAAAAATATCCATTGAATCAATTCTGTTCAAATAAGCATATTAATCAATTAGACATTTTACCATAAGCCACATTACAAGTATGGTTTCTACAATAGACCGGATAATATTAACTTGCTTCTGAACATTTGTTTTGTTATCATTAAAACGAACACACGCTCTATATTGTATTATACAGGAGGCAGTAATGATGAAAGATACATATCAGTTCACCAAAGCCAACGTAGATGAGACCTGCGACGCTGTCTATGATTTTATCGTCACTTACGTCAATGCAAATGGATATGCTCCCAGCGTACGGGAAATCGGACGTGGAGTCGGTTTGAAATCTACTTCAACAGTTTATGGTCATCTCAAACGGCTGGTAAGTCAGAAGCGTATTGAAATGACTGAAGGCAGACGTCGTGCAATTCGTCTGGTTGATGAAAGTGAATTAACTGAGCCAGCCTATGATGAGGTACCTTTGGTCGGCACTGTCACGGCAGGTGTGCCTATCCTGGCTACTGAAAACATAGAATCCATGCTCAAATTGCCACAGGAAACCTATGCTTCAACTGAAGATATGTTTGCCTTGCGTGTTCGTGGAGACAGTATGGTTGATGCCGCTATTCTGGATGGTGATATTGTATTGGTCCGGAAACAAAGCAATGCTGATTCCGGTGAGATTATTCTGGCTTTGCTCGAAGATGAGGCCACAGTAAAGACTCTAATCCGCAATGATGATGGGCGCTGCCACCTGCAAGCAGAAAACGCAGCTTATGCGGACATACCTTTCGAGTCGGATGACTGTAAGATTCTTGGTGTAGTATGTGGCTTGCTGCGTTTTCGCGTCTAAGAATCACTTGATGGTAGAGTCAGTTTCATGACCATGAAGAATTATATACGCGTGGATACGCGTAGTTCTTCCTTTTCTGTTTCGTTTCGTTGAAAATTAAATCCGTGACCTCGTAGGAGCGTATACATACAACTGCTGATTTAAAGATCAACTGTTGTGTTCTGTCAGCATTCACAACAATTGTATCCTGATCAAAGCCTACGATTATTCCTTCTAATACAGTTTGATCCGCAAGCTGTATACGCGCAGTCACCTTCTGGCGTCTGCAATGATTAAGGAAAGCCTCCTGAATTTTTCCCGTCTGAGAAATGTTTGTGTTTCGAACAGAGTTTTCACCTTTTTCAAGATACGACATTTAAGTCCTCCAAAAAATTAATGACGCTATATTCTCGTCGGTTTAAAGGTAGTTGAATACAATCTTATCTAACGAAAAAGAAGAAAACTTCGATCAGATCAAAATTCCTATGTAGTTTTGCAATTTTTGGAGGAATATAGCAAGCTAATGACATATTTTTTAGGCCTGAACCAGGTTAATTGTCGTTTAGCATATCGTCTCGTCGCAGTAGCAGTATTCTCACGCGCCTCTGCTTCAGTAAGATCACCGTTAATATGCTGTAAGGCTTCACGGTAACCGATACCACTAAAAGCCGGGGCAGTTGAATAAGAAGTGTATTGCTCCATCAAGACCCTGGTCTCTGTAATCAGGCCTGCATCATAAATCTCTTCTGTACGTTGATTAATACGTCCATAAAGATCCTGCCTGCAGTCCCAATTCAGTTGATAAACACGAAAATTGAAGGCTGGTGTTTTCATTCTTGATTCCGCATTCAATTCACTGAGAGTTTTTCCGGTCAGTTCAAATTTTTCGAAAAATCGAGCTATGCGTCTGTGATTTTCAGGAGGAATTTGTTCTGCAGCCTCAGGATCCATAGCAGCAAGCAAAGCATATGATTCCTTCAATCCGCGCTCTGATATTCTCCGGTTAATAATCTGTCTTAATTCTTCTGAAGGTGCAGGGTCTGAGAACTTCAAACCTTCATAAAGAGCTGATATGTACTGGCCGGTGCCGCCACATATCAAAAAGCGCCTACCTTCCGTCTGACCTGTGCGTAAAACATTACAGGCATCATTAACAAATCGAGCAACACTGTAGCTCTCATTCGCATCCACTATGTCAATCAAATGATGCACGACACGTTCTTGTTCATCTACTGTCGCTTTCGCAGTGCCGATATCAAATCCGCGATAAATTTGCATCGAATCGGCAGAAATCAGTTCACGATCTTCCTGCTCACACCAAGCCATGGCAAGGGAAGATTTACCGCTTGCTGTCGGGCCGGTTAAGATTGGAATGACATCCGCAGCCTGGAGTGCAAGATCCTTCCTGATAAGTTCCAGCATCAACTCCTGATTGTCGGCTCTAATTATGGGTATCTCAGCAGCCATCAGACTATCCTACCGAACATTTTTTCTAGATCAACACGACTTCTTCTGATAATGATCGGACGTCCATGCGGACAATGATACGGGTTATCCAGTTCCAGCAATGAAGTAAGCAAAGCTTCAGCTTCCACTTGTGATAGTTTGTCTTTTGCCTTAACGGCTGCCTTACAAGCCATGTCATGAAACACTTCAGTATCTCTGAAAGCCAGGTCAGGATCACTTTGAACACTGGCATACTCCAAGACAGCTCTGAAAGCCGCTGCAGGATCAAGTTCATTTTTTGATCTGCCGCTGCTAGGCACAGCTCTGATGACAATAGAAGTTTCACCGAAGGGCTCACAATCAAAGCCAAGGCGAGTAAATTCGTTGATATTTTCGGCAAAGAAAGTCATCTCCCCTGCACTTATGTTGATGTGGACAGGCAGCAATAGAGTTTGTGAGAGTCTTCCCTCTTCCTTTGCTTCATTGAAATTATATAACAATTGTTCATATAATATACGCTCATGCGCTGCGTGCTGATCGATAAAGAAAAGGCTTTCCTCCGCTTCAAACAGAAGGTAAGTCTGTAATAATGATCCAATATAACGGGCTCCTGACAGAATAGATGCCCGCATTTTGATTGTTTCTTCCGGTTCCACGGAAGTATTTTTCTCTTCAGCAGCAGGCATTGACACATTAGGTGGGTTCGTTATTTTGTCCTCTTCCCCTACCCGCTTTTCAACGTAACTCTTTTGTTTCTTTTTGACCACGGCATCTGAGAAAGTAATCTGCGTTTCTGGCCTTCCACCGTGTGGTAATACTACACTCCTCCCATAGACTGAATCAGAAAACCTTTCATTAGATTTCACATCTGTATACTCAACTGATACTTCATGTGATTTATCTTCTTTTATTGTTTCTTCACGGGAGAGACATTCTTGTAAAGCATGATAAACGGAACGGAATAGAATTTTTTCATCCCATACTCTGATTTCACTTTTTTGTGGGTGAACGTTAACATCGACAAGTTCCGCCGGTATATCAAGATGTAAGACCAAAGCGGGAAAACGTCCCTTCATGAACCAGGTCTTCCCTGCTTCATCTACGGCTGCTCGCAGTGTGGGAGATTGTATTACCCGATGATTCACAACAAAAAGCTGACGACTACGGTTGTGTCGTGCATTTGCAGGCAAGGTCATGTAGCCTGTAACACTTATGGGGCTGACAGTATGTTCAACTGCGACCATGGCTTCAGCAAGCTCACGGCCGAAAACAGCATATACAGCACTTAATAACTCATTATTACCCGGAGTATGTAAGAGATCTTTCTTATCTTCGATTCGCCGCACGCGGAAAGAGACATCCGGCCTCGCCAGAGCGAGTCGGCCCACCATGTCAACAAGGGCACTGCTTTCCGTCCTATCCGTTTTTAAAAACTTAAAGCGTGCCGGAGTGTTGAAGAAAAGGTCACGAACAGTTACAGTAGTCCCCTCTTTCATGCCTGCAGATTCTGACGAAACAAGCT
>JAAYEX010000235.1 GCA_012728535.1 Clostridiaceae bacterium
GCTGCCGACAGGGAATCTCTTCTTGTGGAAAATGAACAGGCGGAAGACCGTGAAGCCGGTCTGTCCTTTGAAAGCTGGATCGGCGAAAAGGAAAAGTCTGAGGGAAGGCATGCAGAGGAAATGGCCCTTACTTTGCGGAGTGCAGAGACTGATAATACCGGACAAACAGCAGCTGACCGGGGCACACACCTGCATAGTTACCTGCGCTTTCTCGATCTGGGCTCTTTAATCAACAAGCCGGAAGACGAACGCCTGACCGAGCTTGCCCGCCAGCTGGATCAAATGATCGAAAAACTGCAGCTAGCTGCCGGAGCGCGTACAACAATCAAAGCGGAAGAGCAGAATATTTTGGCCTATGCCGACAGCAAGCTGGCAGAACGCGTGCTCGCAGCGGAGAAAGAAGGCCGCGTCTACCGTGAGATGCCTTTCACCATGGCAGTGCCTGCTTCTGAATTAAGTCAGGATTATCCGGAAGACGAGCTGACCCTGGTCCAGGGCATGATTGACCTCTGGTTTACCGAAACCGACAACAGGGTCGTTCTGGTTGACTTTAAATCAGACCGTCTGCCTGAGGACACTGTCGCTCAAGATAAGATGATGCGCCGGCGTTATGCCCTCCAACTCTCTTATTATGCCAGGGCAATTGAGCGCGCCACCGGAAAGAAAGTAAAAGAAAAACTGATCTGGCTGCTTAAGGCAGGGCGCAGTCTGGATTTGGAAAATTAACAGATTCTCATCTTTTCGGTCTAAAGTGATAGACTTATTCACATTTATTATCGAATACGACGGTTTCCACGGCGAATCCCGCCGCTACTCCTTTGGTTTCCATCTATATATGATAAAATCGTAGAGCAGACTTGAGTTTTTAGGAGGAATACATGGCCGCAGAATTTTCATGGGAAGCACAGGCGTGTAATGTTGAACACTTCAAAGAAACAGTAGCAGCCTGGAAGGGGAGAAAAGGCGCTTTAATGCCGATTCTGCAGGATGCTCAGATTACTTTCGGTTATTTGCCCAGACAAATCTTGGAATGGACAGCCAAAGAATTGAATACACCTATTGCCGAATTATACGGGGTCGCAACTTTCTACTCGCAATTCAGCTTTGAACCCCTGGGCAAGTACAATATTTCCGTTTGCCAGGGTACGGCCTGCTACGTTAAAGGAGCGGAAAAACTGCAGGATGATTTCTGCGATGCACTTGGCATTGAAGCGGGCGGCACCTCGGAAGACGGACTTTTTTCGCTGGTTGAAACTCGCTGTGTCGGCGAATGTTCACTGGCTCCTGTTGTCTCAGTAAACGGTGAGATGTATCCCCATTTTACGAAGAAGCAAATTAAGCCTTTATTAAAAAAATTACGCTCAGCGGAGGTAATGGATGATTAAAACGAAGATTACACGTGAAGAACTGGATTCACTGCGCGAAAACATGCGGGTTGAACTGGACTCTTTACTGGCTGAGCGGTCGGATCTGACTAAAAAAGATGGAGAATATATCCTGGCCGGTGAGTTTTATGAAAAACAAACCCGGATTGCCTTGCGCAATTTCAATATTATCGATCCCGAAAGTTTAGATGAATATATAGCCAGAGACGGCTATCTGGCGCTGGAGAAGGCCATTTTCGAGAGCACGCCGGCGGATATCATTAACGAGATGAAAGCTGCCAACCTGCGTGGGCGCGGCGGAGCAGGCTTTCCGGCCGGCCGCAAATGGGAAACAGCAGCCCGAGAAGACAGCGATATTAAATACATGATCTGTAACGCGGACGAAGGCGATCCCGGTGCATACATGGACCGATCCATTATGGAAGGCGACCCTCACTCCGTGCTCGAAGGCATGGCCATCGGCGGTTACGCTGTGGGTTCCGCTCAGGGCTTCATCTATATCCGCGCAGAATATCCCCGTGCTGTAGAAATGCTGGAACATGCCATCGCTGAAGCAGAAGAGCGCGGCCTGCTCGGAGACAATATTCTGGGCAGTGATTTCTCTTTTCATATCGAGCTTCGTTTAGGTTCAGGCGCCTTTGTCTGCGGTGAAGCGACAGCGCTGATGGAATCCATCGAAGGCAAGCGCGGCATGCCCCGGCCGAAAATTTATCGTACCAGCGTACGCGGCCTCTGGGGGAAGCCGACAATTGTTAATAACGTTGAAACCTATGCCAATGTTCCTCAGATTATCCGCAAGGGAGCAGACTGGTTCACATCAATCGGAACCGAAGATTCGCCCGGCACCAAAGTGTTTGCACTGGTCGGCAAGGTGGTGAACTCCGGACTGGTAGAGGTTCCCATGGGAACGACTATCGAGGAGATTGTTTTTGATATCGGCGGCGGTTTGCCCGACGGTCACACCGCCAAAGCTGTGCAGACCGGCGGACCTTCCGGCGGCTGTATCCCGGCAGAACTCTTTGACACCTGAGTCGACTTCGGCTCTCTGGCTGAAATCGGATCCATCATGGGTTCAGGCGGCATGGTCGTTATGGATGAAACTGACTGCATGGTAGATATTGCACGTTTCTTCCTTGAGTTTACCGTTGATGAATCCTGCGGCAAATGTACCCCCTGCCGTGAAGGAACCAAGCGCATGCTGGAGATGATCGAGCGCATTACGGAAGGTAAAGCTGAATATGAGGATCTGGACAGAATAACTTCTCTGGCCGACACTATCTCTTCCACCAGTCTTTGCGGATTGGGACAGACGGCTTCCACGCCGGTTGTCTCGACTATGCACTATTTCTTTGACGAATATCAAGCACACGTTGTTGACAAAAAATGCCCGGCCCTGCACTGCAAGGAGCTGATCAGCTTCTTCATTGAAAGCACCTGCATCGGCTGCCTCAGATGTAAACGCGAATGCCCGGTCAGCTGCATCAGTGGTGAAGTCAAAGAGCGGCATGTTATTGATCAGACCGCCTGCATCAAGTGCGGTAACTGTTTTGACGTCTGCCCGGTCAGCGCGATTACAAAAAGCTAGTTAGGAGAAAACTTGCCATGCCAAATACAGGAATGTCCGCAGAAATGCGCCAAGCCATTAAAGATAGTATTAATAAAGAACAGATGAGCCATGATTTTTATGCCGACGCCGCTGCTAAAGTGAAAAGTAAAGATCTGACAGATCTCTTTGAGGAGCTGGCAGAAGAAGAACTCGGCCACAGAACATTTCTGGAAAAAGTGCTGGCGGAAGAGAGTTTTTCCCATCCGATCAGAGCTCAGAAAACCGATTTCCATCTGGCAGAAGAAGTCATTGCGGAAAAGCCGGATCTGACTACTGACATGCCCTTTGATGCTGCTATTGCTCTCGCTATCAAACGTGAGGAAGAAGCCATGACCCTTTACCAGGAACTGGCGGATGAAATTACCGGCAATAAAGAAATGTATGACATGTTTATCAATCTGCGGAATATGGAACAGGCGCACAAGACC
>JAAYEX010000007.1 GCA_012728535.1 Clostridiaceae bacterium
AAGGATGGGCCGTCAGCAGGCATAACTCTGGCGACAGCTTTGGCATCAGCCCTGACCGGACGTCCTGTAAGACATGAGATTGCTATGACAGGTGAGGTCACACTGAGAGGTCGGGTTCTGCCCATAGGAGGTCTGAAGGAAAAGGCCGTTGCAGCTGCACGGGCTAAAATAGAGCATGTACTTTTACCCAAGGAAAATGAGCGCGATTTGTCCGAGATTCCGGACAGTGTCAAGGAGAAGTTAAAGTTCAGTTTAGTTGATCACATGGACGAGGTCCTTGATCTCGCCTTGTTGCCGGCAAAGGCTGAAAAATAAGCTTATTTTTCAGCCTAAATCAGCAGTTTAACCTTGAAAAAATCTATGGTTATGTCATAATATGTGTGGTGCGCAGCTGTGCATCTTTAGTTATGTCCATATATCTTGGGAGTGTTGCGATAAGTGAGTGCAAAAGCGTATAAAATGGTCACGAATAATCCTCTGCTCAAAGAGAGACTCGGCGAATCAGTCGAGGTTAATTTCTTCGAAGAAGATTCACATCGTGACATCTTGGAGCGTGTTCGAGATTTTGTTCACAACGGTTATCGTATTCTTACCCACCCTCTGGCCGGCAGTGTTAAGCCGTGGGAAACGCCTTATCGTTCCCTGATGATTACCGCGGAACGAGAAGGTGGGACAGATATTTTTTCTCTCGAGATGATAGAACAAGCAATTTTTGCTCTGGAAAAATCGAAAGCCCGCCCCGTTGTATGGGATGAGAAAGTGTTAGTTGATTTCCAGCTGATCGACCTCAGCTTGATTGAAAGTGCACTTCCTTCAGCGGAGGCACAGGGACGGCATTAGATCCGCCCTAGAAAAGGCCGTGAGGTAGTTAGGTGAAATTAGAACTAGGTTACATTGACATCAAAGGGATCCGCTTTGATGACTACAATGCGATCGAAGACGGAGTTCTCGTGGTTAACCCCGACGAACTTGTCAAACCTGTCCTCGAAGATGAGCTGATTAAGAGTGCTCATTTCGAGATAGCTGCACCGGGTGAAAGCATCCGGATTACACCGGTTAAAGATGTTATTGAACCGCGTGTTAAAGTGGAAGGTCCGGGAGAGATTTTCCCGGGTATGATTGCAAAAGTAGACACTGTCGGATCAGGAAGAACGCATGTAATGCGTGGTATGGCAGTAGTTACAGCCGGACCTATCGTTGGATTCCAGGAAGGTATCATTGACATGACAGGCCCCGGTGCTGACTACACCCCCTTTTCCCAGCTCCATAACTTAGTCCTGGTAATGGAGATGGAGGATAGTGGAGCCTCTGCACATGAGTATGAAAAAGCAGCCCGTATGGCAGGATTAGCCACAGCAGTACGTGTCGGCGAATTGGCGCGTGAGCTGGAGCCGGATGAAGTTGAGATCTTTGAGACACCCACAATAGCACAGAGCTACAGTGACGAACTGAAAGGTTTGCCCCGGGTCGCTTATGTGATGATGCTGCAAAGCCAGGGTCTCCTGCATGATACTTACTGCTACGGCGTTGACGTCAAGCGCACGCTGACCACGATGATCAGTGCAACAGAAGTAATGGATGGCGCCATCGTTTCCGGAAACTGCGTTTCTGCTTGTGACAAGAACACTACGTATCATCATTTGAATAATCCGGTTATTGAAGATTTATTTAAACAACATGGTAAAACTCTTAATTATGTCGGCACTATTATTACCAACGAAAACGTTTATCTGGCAGACAAACTTCGCTCTTCAGACTGGACAGCAAAATTGGCTGACTTCCTCTCTCTGGATGCAGCTATTGTTTCCCAGGAAGGCTGTGGTAACCCCGACACGGACCTGATCCTCAACTGTAAAAAACTCGAGGGTAAGGGCATCAAGACTGTCATCATTACAGCCGAGTATGCTGGCCCGGACGGCAAGAGCCAGTCTCTGGCTGACGCCGATGCTGCGGCTGACGCCGTAGTAACAGGCGGTAACGCCAATGAGCCTATTCTGCTGCCTCCCATGGATCGGGTAATCGGCAC
>JAAYEX010000236.1 GCA_012728535.1 Clostridiaceae bacterium
CTGTTTGGTGATCCACTGGGGATTCGAACCCCAGACCCCCTGATTAAAAGTCAGATGCTCTACCGACTGAGCTAGTGGATCATGGCTGGGATGGCAGGATTTGAACCTGCGACTGCGGGAGTCAAAGTCCCGTGCCTTACCCCTTGGCTACACCCCAATGCAAAAAAAAATGGGGTGGAATATGGGAATCGAACCCACGACCTCCAGGGCCACAACCTGGCACTCTAACCGACTGAGCTAATTCCACCGTGTCTTTTCGCAACGCAAAAGAATTGTAACAAGCTAATCACTTAGTGTCAAATCCATTTTATTCTGCTTAAATAGATACACTTTAGGTGTTAAGCTTAGAGTAAGACTTTAGCAGTATAGCACTAATTTTGCAAAATTGTCTAAGCTCAAGCACGGAAAGAAGTAAAGATACTGAAATGTTAGATAATAAGCACTTTATAACCGAAAAGATACAGGTGAATTTGTTTAAAAAAATGTTAACCGGCACCTTTTTGCAGGGGGAAAGAGTCTTAATACGCAATCTTGAAGCTAAGGATTATGATGCGCTATCAATATTTTTTGCTGATGAGGATGTGATGTACTACTATCTGCCGGCCAGACAGCAAACATTTTCCGCAAGGGAACTGGATGAACTTTTGGCAGATTGGAATGATTTAGACACATCCTTTGTTTTTACGGTTTTATATGAGCAAAGACCTGTAGGCATAATCACATGCGAATCTGTAGATTTGGAAATGGGGCATGCGGAAGTCGGTATCGCACTGCTGAATGCTGTAGAGCGCGGTAAAGGTCTGGCTTCTGAAGCCATGACTGTTTTTATCAACTTCTTGTTCGATGATCTGGAGCTTCACCGCATCAATGCCAGAATAATCAGTGGCAATAAAGACTCCTTCAAGCTTTTCGAACGTTTGTGTTTTCGGCATGAAGGCACCCAACGTGAATATATCAGACGCGGGTCTACTTATCTGGATATGAATATTTTCGGCTTGTTGGCCAGAGATTGGTTGCAGAAAGACTGTAAGTAACTTAAACGTGGTAGAATAAGCGCCGTAGAAGAAATTTTACTCGGAGGTTAGCATGCCTCGCGGGATTGAAAGGATACTCACCAAAATGATTTTTGGTGGAGAACTGGTATAAGCTATGATCCGATCGACCTTGACGGCTCATTTGGCCGAACGTGATCGCAAAGAGCTCACATTACAACTTAATGACCGCGATATCGGCCTGTTGGCTACGCACCGGCAACAACACTATGTTGCTTCGGGTAATCGCCGTGTTCAATTGATTGCCGGTATTCTGACAGATAAAGATGATCCCTCGGCAATACACAACACACGTGTCCAGTTACGACAGTGGCAGCTGGCCTTCCGTAATTTGCAAATACAGGGTTTGTCCCGTTTCATGGAAGAGGGGATAGATGACGGGCTGGAAGCGGATTTTCTCTTCCTGATGACAGCAGAAATTGTTTTCGTTTTTTGCCGCAGAGATCTGGGCGTGTATCTGCATCGCGGAGAACGAATCTACAGACAACAGCCGACACTTCCTCCGCATGCAAACTTGTCAGAGTCTATTCGCAAGCTTGATTTCTATGCCTTCAGGCCACGCGAGAATGACAATTTTCTGATAATTGATCCTGAATTTATTGAGTTGTTCATGGCTGAAGAGCTGGAAGATCTTTTTGGTGATATGCGCCAGTTGAATGTATCTATGGCGGAGTTAAGCAGCATTGCCTCACAGTCAGGCTACTCGGATGATACAACCTGGTTTTCCGTTCATGTACAAAGGATAGATGCCGGACAGATCGGGAGCTACAAAACAGCGACATTAGGAAACAGTCAATATGATCATTCCGACTTTCTGCAATCGATTCGCCGTTCAAAAGTTGTACCGCTCAGAGATGGAAATGTCCGCATTTTACCTCCGGAACTGGAAATGCAAAGGCAGGTCAGATACCTTGAAGAAAGTCAGGCCAAGGCACCGAAGTTCGTTTCTAGTTTCGGCTATGAAAAACCCAGTTTGCAAAACAAAAAAGCCAATAATAACAGACAATATCCTTCAGCTGCACGCACACAGGAAGAGAACCCGCCTGAACCGAAAGTAATCGATCGGATTAAAATGTGGAATGCAGGAGGCATTAAGAGTTATTTAAAGAAATTTCTATATAAGATCACACATTTATTTGAACATTCACGTAGTCTTTCAATTCTGACCTTCCTGGCCATTGTTTTGCTGGTACTCTTACTTCTTGTCTGGGGAATAACAAGTATCGGTTCAGCTAAGAGCAATAAAGGCGAGCTTACAAGCACTGAAAGCACTTTGGCGCAAAGTTCCGCCATTGACCCGGACGAGACTATATTTGAAATTGAAGTTGAGGTAAGAGCTAACAGCTTGCAGGTTATGACTTCTCCCGGTGCAACGGACCTTGTAGCTACTTTACAAAGAGGGGACAGGGTTTTTCAAACAAGTCAGGCCGAAGAAGGCTGGGTAAGAGTTCGTCTACCTGACGGACGACAGGGTTATGTCCTCGTACAACTCTTGTTTCCTGAAGAATGAAAAACCCCTAAAACTTATGTCTTAAGGGTTGAAATATGGCGAGCATAGCAGGACTCGAACCTGCGACCCACAGCTTAGAAGGCTGTTGCTCTATCCAACTGAGCTATATGCCCATGAGAAAAATGGAGCGGGTGAAGGGAATCGAACCCTCACGATCAGCTTGGAAGGCTGATGTTCTGCCACTAAACTACACCCGCGTTTGATACGAACAGTCGCTATTCTACCTGAGCTTTGAATTTTTGTAAAGTACATGCTTAGAATCATAACTTGAGTTTTAAATACGATCATGACAAAATTACTTTGGAGGAAGGATTATTAATGACTAAACACTATGACAATGAGAGCATTTCCTCGCTAAAGGGGGCTGACAGAGTACGTTTGCGTCCCAGTGTAATTTTTGGTTCTGAGGATTTACGGGGTGCCCAGCAGGCATTTTTTGAAATATTGTCAAACTCGATTGATGAAGCCAGAGCCGGTTTTGGGGATCTTATATCAATTACCCGTTTTAAGGACTATTCCATTTTGGTGGAGGACCGTGGCAGGGGTATACCCCTGGACTACAATCAAAAAGAGGACCGATATAACTGGGAGTTAGTTTACTGTGAGCTATACGCGGGCGGTAAATACAAAACAAATCTGGGCGAAAATTATGAGTATAGTCTTGGTCTTAATGGCTTAGGGGCTTGTGCCACTCAATATGCTTCTCGTTTTTTTGATGTGGAAGTCACCAGAGATGGATATCTCTATGAGCTGCATTTTGAGAAGGGTGAGAATATCGGCGGACTTAAAAAGACTGAGACCAAATCCCGCCGAACAGGCACAAAACAGCATTTTCTATTGGACTATGATGTCTTGACCGATATAAAGATTCCCACGGAGTTTTTCCTTGAAACATTGAAGCAACAAGCTATTGTTAACAGCGGTACTGTCTTCGAATTCAAAGATCAAATAAGTGGAGAAGAACACAGTTTCTCTTATCCCGACGGTATTCTGGCTTATGTCAGAGAAGTCAACCAGGAGAAGGGGCGCATGAGCAATGCCTATTCTTTTCAGGGCGAAGGAAAGGGAAGAGACCGTTCTGACAGAGAAGAATATCGCGTCAATGCCACAATCGCTTTCGCCTTTAATAATGAAAGCAATCTTCTGTCCTATTATCACAACTCCTCTCCTCTTGAATACGGAGGTTCCCCTGATCGTGCTGTTCGTTCGGCCTTTGTTTCTGTCTTCGATGACTGGCTTAAGCAGGAAAACAAGTATAAAAGCAATGAAAGCAAGATCAGTTTTACCGATATTGAAGATAGCCTGATCATTGTGACCAGTTCGTTTTCAACAATTACCAGTTATGAGAACCAAACGAAGCGCTCGATTAACAACCAATATATTCAACGCTTTATGACGGAACTGATCCGCAACAAACTTGATATATGGTTCATTGAACACCGTGAAATGAGTTTACGTGTGCTGGATCAGGTCATGATCAATAAACGCAGCCGGGAAAGAGCGGAGAAAATGCGAATCAGTGTCAAAAAAGACCTGATGACATCGATGGATTTCACCAATAAGCCGCGTTTATTTGTAGATTGCCGGTCTCAGGACGTTAATGAACGAGAACTGTATATCGTAGAGGGTAACTCAGCTCTGGGATCAGTAAAAATGGCACGTAATGCGGATTTTCAGGCAGTAATTCCTGTAAGAGGCAAAATTCTTAATTGTCTTAAGGCAGACATACGTTCTATTTTAAACAGCGATATCATTATGGACTTAATTAAGGTTCTGGGCTGTGGTGTAGATTTAGGTAACAAACAAGTAAAAAATGTAGCTCAATTCGATATAAACAGGCTACGCTGGAACAAAGTAATTATCTGTACCGATGCCGATGTAGACGGTTTTCAGATACGCACGCTTATCCTAGCTATGTTTTTCAGATTGACCCCGCAGCTTTTAAAGGAACACAAGATATTTATTGCAGAGTCACCTCTTTTTGAAATTACCCATAGTAAAGGGAGTTTGGAAACAACACATTTTGCATATACTGAGCGGGATAAGGAAGACATCATCTCAGGCCTGGAAGGTGGCAAAGTGCATATCCAAAGATCTAAGGGTCTGGGGGAAAATGAGCCGGAGATGATGTGGCAAACAACAATGAATCCTGAAACCCGCCGTCTGATCGAAGTAGTACCGGAAGATAAAGCAACAGCTGAAGAGACATTTGAACTCCTTTTGGGTAAAGGTGTAGCTGACAGGCGTGAATATATTGAGGAACACGGCCATAAATACGTAGATATGCTGGATGTTGTGTAGGAGCAGCGAATGACGCAAGACGACAAGATAATGGAACAATCAGCTGAGAGAACAGAAGTAATACCTGTTTCCGTCTCAGACACTCTTTACAATAATTATATGCCGTACGCCATGAGTGTAATAGTTTCCAGAGCTATTCCCGAGATTGACGGCTTTAAACCATCTCATCGAAAGTTGCTTTACACCATGTACAAAATGGGCCTGATGTCCGGTCCTCGCGCCAAGTCAGCTGACATAGTGGGCCAGACTATGCAATTAAACCCACACGGTGATCAGGCAATCTATGAAACTATGGTACGGCTGACTCGGGGAAACGGCACTCTTTTGCATCCCTGGATCGACTCCAAAGGAAACTTCGGCAGTGTTACCTCTCGTGACATGCAGTATGCTGCGGCCCGCTATACCGAGGCCCGTCTGGATCCTTCCTGCGAAACTATTTTCGATGGTTTAGATAAAAATGCTGTCGACATGATCGACAATTACTCGGGGACAACAAAGGAACCACGACTGCTACCCGCAAAATTTCCGACTATACTTGTCAACAATAACCAGGGTATAGCTGTAGGCATGGCAAGCAATATTTGCTCTTTTAATCTGAGTGAAGTCTGCAATGCCACTATCGCCTTATTGAAAGACCCCGAAGTAGACCTGATCGATTACATGCCTGCACCCGATTTTTCTACAGCTGCCGAATTAATTTATGATCAGGATGACATGCGCGATATCTACGAGACCGGTCGCGGATCTTTTAAGCTGAGGGGCACTGCCGAAATTAACCGCAAAGATGCCACGATTGAAATCAGAGAAATCCCTTATACAACTACGATTGAAACTATCATTGATGATATCTCAGATCAAATTAAAAAGAACAGGCTGCAGGATATTACAAATGTCCGTGACGAAACAGACCTCAACGGTCTTTGTATCAGTATTGAATATAAGCGTACTGCTGATCCTGATATTCTTTTACATAAACTATTTGAAAACACTTCACTGGAACACTATTTTTCATGTAACTTCAATATCCTGATTGACAATAAACCCCGCGTAATGGGTGTTCGTGAAATACTCAATGAGTGGATAAAGTGGCGTATGGACTGTATCAGACGTGAGACGAGATTCTCTTTGGAGAAAAAGCGTGAGCGTTTGCATATTCTGCGCGGATATGAAGCCATTCTTTTGGATATTGATTTGGCCATCCAGGTTATCCGCAATACTGAAAAAGAACGCGAGGTCATTCCACGCCTGATGAAGGCTTTTACGATTGACAAGGAACAAGCAGAAGCAGTAGCCGAAATTAAGCTTCGTAACCTCAACCGCGAATACATTATCCGCCGTCTTGACGATATAAAGGAATTGATGGTCGAAATTGAGGATTTGGAAAAGCTGGAGAATAGTGCCAGGCGTCAAAGAAAACTTATATCTGATCAGTTGAAAGATCTTTCCAAAAAATATGGCCGTGAACGGCGCACCAGGCTTATTGATCCTGATGATATTGAGGTTCCGGAAGTTACGGATTTGATTCCAGACTACAATATACGAATTTTCCTGACTGAAGAAGGCTACTTTAAGAAACTGGCTCTGACATCATTGCGCGGCAACTTTGATCTAAAACTTAAAGA
>JAAYEX010000237.1 GCA_012728535.1 Clostridiaceae bacterium
AATTAACGTAGGAATCTTCTGTTTGCTTAATTTCATTTCTGTTGCCAAGATGAACATCACCTAGTCCGGTGAAGACAACATCCATAAAATGTGTAATATTATGAGGAATATTTCCTGCATAAGTATCCTCTGTGCCGGCCATATTTCTTCCGGCAGTTCTGCCCTGATATCTGGCGTTAGCTAACAGACCGATAATTTCTTTTTTACCCGTCAGCAGGTTCATTCCCTGTGACACATCTCCTGCAGCATAAACATCCTGATTACTTGTCTGCATATGGTCATTAATCAGGATTCCTCTGTCAATATCGATTTGCTCTCTGTTAACAAAGCCCAGATTTGGCCTCACACCAATACAAACTACGATTATATCCGCCTCTAATGTGCCGGCAGTTCCAAAATCGGCCCTGATTCCACTATCAGTTTTTTCTATTCCTGCCAGCCCGGCTTCAAACAACAGGTCTGCTCCTTTTCGGGTGACCAGCCCCTCAATTACACAGGAACATCCCTCTGAAGCGCTGAGAGGAAACATACAGCTGGCCTGATCAGCTAAAGTAACATGAAGACCGGCATCGTTCAGTAGCTCAACCAGCTTAATGCCGACCATTGAAGCACCGACGACTATGGCAGATTGCGGCGATTTTTTCAGAGCTTCTTTTAGCTTAAGAGCATCTTCTAAAGTGCGCATAGTGTATACATTGTCCAGATCAGCCCCTGCAATCTTTGGAATAAAAGGACTGGCTCCTGTCGCTATCAGGCACTTGTCATATTCAATTGTTTTACCTGCTTCGGTTCTAATTAAATGCTTAGCAGCGTCAAGTTCTACTACCGGAGATCCTAAATGCAGCTTTACCTGATGTTGTTCATAAAAATCCAGGTTATTGCCTTTGAAGAAGAGGTCATCATAATCAATGCGCCCTGCTACATAGTAGCTGGTCAGCATCGGATTATATGCCGGCCCTTCTTTATCTGAAATCAGATTTATTTCGCCCTGATAATTTTCATTTCTTAAGGCTTGAATAGCTTCCAATGCTGCCGTTCCGTTGCCTATAATGCTTACTGAGTTCCTCAAGATTTCCACCGCCTTTAATGAACAGGAGGCCTTATTTCTAAGGCCTCGTATTCAAGCTGAATTGTCCGGATTTAATCAAAACAATGTCGCGTAAGGTTTATCCGTAGCTAAAATAAATTTAGCTGCTGCCTTTTTTTGCATATTCTGACTTTGAACATTAGTATCGCCATAGCTTAGTGCCTTTGATGGGCAAGCTGCGACACAAGCCGGCAGCGCATTTTCATCTTCGCTTAATTTTTTCAAACAAAGATCACATTTTTGCATTAAATCATTGAAGTCGTATTGCGGGATTCCAAAGGGGCAAACTTGCAGACACATTCTACAGCCTATGCATTTGCTTTGATCAACCAAAACCCTGCCATCCTCAGAATCCTTAAAGAGTGCTCCTGTAGGACAAGCCATAACACAGGGAGCGTCAGCACAATGCATGCAGGCCAGCGACACATAGTTGATTTGTTCTTCACCATATTCGCCCTGTTCAATCTCAATGACTTTTCTCCAGGTAGGACAGTTCCCTGCCAGAGCATCTTCAATATTGTGAGGTGCCAGGTCGTTTTCCTGTTTGCATGCAAGCTGGCATGAGTTACAACCCATGCATCTGTTTATATCGAATAAAATTGATTTTTTACTCATCAGTTTGCCTCCTCTAAAACTTTGTCTATTTTCTTCATGCTCACCAGACAAGTCATATAGTTGGCTTGACTAGAAATTGGACATGTATCCTCATCTATACCCAGTACGTTAAAATTGGCATTTTCCCAGCCGCCGGGACAATAGATCATTCCTTTGCCTACTTTATTGGTCACTTCAGCCTTGATGGTAATTTTTCCTCTGAGAGACTCTAATTGCAGCCAGTCTCCGCTTTTGATGTCTTGCTCCCTTGCATCCAGTGTATTTACCATGGCATAGGGTTCGCTTGCAATTTCTCTCAGCCAGGGAAGGGTTCTGCCCTGATCCTGAACATAGATAGCATTGGGTCTTCCGGTGAAGGCAGTATAGGGATACTCTTTGGCAATTTCAGGAGTGGAACGCGTATTCTCCGAGCCTTCATAGTAACGGGGCAAGGGTTCATAGCCCATCTGCTCAAAAACTACTGAATAGATATTGGCTACACCTCCCGGGCAGCCAAAGCCTTCTTTCTTATACTTTTGATATTCTATATCGCTATGGAAAACCCACTGATTGCTTGCTATATCTTCATAGGTGATTCCGGACGGTTCCAGGAGTAAATTAGTCCAGTATTCAACATCTTCTGTCGGGAAGTATTCACCCAGACCAAGCGCATGTGCCAGTCTGATGCAAATTAGCCAGTCCGGCAGCGCTTCGTAATATGATGTGCATTGTCTTCTAAGTCTCATATAGGGCATCCAGCGTTCATACTGGAAGAAAGTCGGTTCTGTTCTTTCCAGATAGATGGCGGCCGGCAGTACGATATCGGCGACATCTCTTGCTGTTTTTGATATATAAGGATCCACCACGACGATAAATTCAAGCTTGTTGATCGTTTCCATGGCAGCCGGGGCATTGCCGAGCATCACAGCCGGGTTCGATGACTGGATGATTCCTGCCTTGGTCTTCCCTTCGTCAATCATTCTCATTGCATCAGGAGTTGGTATACATCCCTGCATGGCAAAGTTTAGCGGCCAGGTAGATTCAGGCGGATTATAAGCGGGAACGTTCATAAGCCGGATAAATTCCGGTGATTTCTCCTCCGGATTGACGAGATTATTTAAGGTAAATTTAGCATTTAGCTTTGGAGACATGTCTGTCATGACATCTCCGCCGGGAGCATCAATATTAGCAGTAATGACCCTTAATATCGCTATTGCTCTTGCGGTTTGTGTAACGTTGATGCGTCCTTCCAGACCGTGTCCGGTTACGATGCACACTCCCCTGGTTTTCGCTAAATCTCTGGCTAAGTCGCGGATTGTCTTGGCCGGGATCCCTGTAATGCCGGAAGCCCACTCCGGTGTATAGGTAATACCATCACTATTCCCGCCATTGACGTGTTCTCTCAGTTTTTCCAGACCCGGATCATTAGAATATTTATTGACTATTTCTTTGTCCCATAGGTCATCTTCAATGATGACGTAGATCATAGCTAAGGCTAAGGCCAGGTCGGTTCCCGGCTCAATTCTGATATACTCATCTGCCTTAGCGGACATAAAGTTTCTCAGCGGGTCAATCGATACTAATTTCGCTCCTCTTTCCTGAGCGTCAAAGATGAAGTGTGTACAGGTCGGACTTGAGTTCGTTGGCTGCCGGCCCCATAGTACGATCATATTAGCGTTTTCATAGTCCGGATAAAGCGGCATGCCGCCATAAGTCATAGCCTGACCTATAAGTCTGGGCACAAAACACTCTGATGTTCCCCACGCCGTATCTGTTCCGAAGGAGTGAGCCAGTCTTTGATACATTTGATAATTGAAATCCCAGCCGGAAGCCTGGCCGTTGTAAAAACCGACCGCTCTTGGACCGTGCTCTTCTTTTATCTTATTGAAACGTTGGGCAATTTCAGTATAAGCTTCGTCCCAGCTGATTCTTTCCCACTTGTTTTCGCCTCTTTCACCTGCTCTTCGGACAGGATACTTGAGACGTTTCGGGTCTGTCGTTAATTGCTTTCCTGAAATCGATTTAGCGCATATGCCACCCTTGGTTCTGGGGTCATTATCCACGCCTTCGATTTTTTGAATTTTGCCGTCTTTCACCGTGACTTTTATGGAACAGCCGTTCATACACTGTCCACATACGGTCTGGATCACTTTTGTCGTGTCTGTCATTAATTAAACCTCCTTTGTATCTTCTTTCCAATCCGGGAGGCAACTTAATTTCTTCCACTGCCCTGTAGGTTCATAGACCTAGGCCTTAATGGCATAGTTTCCCTTAGTCAAAAAGGCTCGAAGATTTAATTATTTGTCAACCAACACTTTCTATAGTGCATTTCACCATGCTTTTATAGAATTTTCTATAATCTTAAGTACATTATATAGTAAAAAGTGGAAAAAATGGTGTCAGGTATCTAACTTGTCGGGTTTTCGATCAGGATGTCGTCGCGAGATGGACCTGCAAGTTAGGCAGCTGAGTTTTACTTATAAAAAAAGGTCCGTTCCGGCAGGAGCGAACCTTTTTAATTTCTGGAGGTACCACCCGGATTTGAACCGGGGAATAGAGGTTTTGCAGACCTCTGCCTTACCGCTTGGCTATGGTACCGTTTTATGTAAAATGGCCGGCGGCCCATTAGCCCCCGGCCAAGCT
>JAAYEX010000238.1 GCA_012728535.1 Clostridiaceae bacterium
ATTTATGACGTTTTCGGTGGCAAAGTGAAGCGCGAAAAGATCGACAGCTTCAAAGACGGCTACGGCACGATCCTTTTTTATTATGATGGAAAAAGTATCAAAGAGGCACAGGAGAGTTTCCCCCGTTATGCCGACAACTTCCCGGTTTGGGCCAATCAGTCAAACGGAATGCTGCAACACAGCATCTGGCTCGCACTGCGCGACCTCAACATCGGTGCAAACCTGCAGCACTACAATCCGGCAATCGACGACGCTGTACGTGAACTTTTCGACATTCCTGAGGATTGGGTGCTGATCGCTCAAATGCCTTTCGGCAACATTCTGGAAGAACCAGAACCAAAAGACATGATGGACACCAGCGAGCGAATCAAAGTTTTTAAGTAAATAAGACAGCCGATCCGGCTTGTTTCAAAATAAGCAGTACAGATAAGGGGGTATCCTGGTTACAAGATGCCCCCTTTTTTCAGCTCTGCATCAAATCGTGCCTGGCACCACTTTTGGGCACCACTTTTGTCCCTGCATCAATTCGTACCTGGCACCAACTTTGGCACCAACTTTGCGCTCAATCGTGAAACAATGATTTCCCTGCCAGCCGGATGATGCTCTTCTCTTTCTCGGGTTGCAGCCACAGCTCGTACCAGAAAAATGCGGCGCTGACGCCGAGCAGCCAGCCAATAAGCACATCTGTCGGATAGTGCACGCCCATGAAGAGGCGGCTCAGTCCGGGCATAAAACTGATAATTCCCAGGTTGACTGACTTCCATTTTTCGTCCGGATAAAGCCTGGCCAGCATCAAGGCTGCTGACAGGTAAAGCGCAACGGAAACCATGGCGTGACCGCTCGGGAAGGAGTGGCCGCCTTGTTCGATCAGGAAGAAATCTGACGGCCTTTCACGATGAAAGATAAGCTTGAACAGCTGGCTCATGCCAAAAGTGGTCAGGGTATTGAAGGTTAAAATCAGCCATGTACGTAGCTGTTTTTTTGAAATGAGAATCAGTGCCAGAACAACAAGCACGATCAGGTATGCCTGCCAATTACCGATGATTGAAAAGATATACATAAGTTGCTGCAGCCAGGACACCTGATTGTTGTGGATCCAGGTCAAGACCGGCAGATCAATCGCCGGTATCCAACCCAGCCGCAGAGCGGTGCCGAAAACAATGGCAAGACCCCAAGAGGCAACAATCCAGACCTTATGTGACCTGAACGAACTAAGGGTTTTTGCTTTAGGTGAATCTTTCAACATGTAATAATCCGTCGGTACTCCTTGTCCTTTACAAACAGTTTATAGCATAAATGATAGATTAAGAAAAAAATGATAATATAGATGCAATTGAAAAGTGAATTTGGAAGAATATCTGATTTTCATAAAATACATATTAATTTAAATTTACTTTGCATAAGTATGTGTTTGTGTTTTAACACATGAGGGAGCTAAATGAATATTCAATTTGTAAAGCCCGATATTACGGATAACGAAATAGATGCCGTTGCTGAAGTACTGCGGTCCGGTTGGATAACAACAGGTCCTGTGACGAAAGAGTTCGAGCGCGAACTATCTGATTATTTGGGAACCCCGCGAGTGGCCTGTCTTAATTCTCAGACTATAGGCGCAGAATTTATTCTCAGATTACTGGGGGTGGGAGAAGGTGACGAAGTTATCATGCCTGCTTACACCTATACCGCGACTTGCAGCGTAGTTTATCATGTTGGCGCGACGCCTGTCCTCATTGACAACCGGATCGATTCTGCGGAAATGGATTATGATGCCATGGAAGCTGCTATTACAGAGCGAACAAAAGTTATAATGCCCGTGGATATTGGGGGCGTTGTCTGTGATTACGAGCGTATTTTTGAAGCTATTGAACGCAAACGCTCATTGTTCACAGCCAACGAAGAAAATAAATATCAAAAAGCTTTTGGCAGAATCCTTGTAGTTGCCGATACAGCTCATTCTTTGGGTGCCTCATCAGGATCTGTGAAATCAGGTAATCTTGCAGATTTCAGTTCCTTTTCTTTTCACGCTGTAAAGAACCTGACCACCGCAGAAGGCGGGGCAGTGTGCTGGAAAAACAGTCCTCACATCAATAATGATGAGGCTTACAAAGATATCATGCTGCTTTCATTACATGGTCAATCGAAGGACGCATTGGATAAACTGCATGGCAGCACTTGGGAATACGACATCACCGCGCCATTATATAAAGCGAACCTAACTGATATCGGATCTGCGATCGGCTTGTCTCAGCTGAAGCGCTATCAGCCTATGTTGGACCGCAGACACGAAATCGCAAGAAAATATAATGAAGCCTTTTCCGATCTTCCCGTCTCATGGTTGAACCATTATAAAGAAGGACAATACTCCTCTGTACACTTATATTTGCTGAGACTAAATGGAAAAAACGAAGCTGAACGTAACGATTTTATTGAAGCCATGAAGGCCAAAGGCATTGCCTGCAACGTTCACTACAAGCCTTTACCGATGTTCAGTGCCTATATAAAACGCGGCTTTGATATTGCAGATTTTCCAAACGCATTTAAGTACTATGAAAATGTCGTAACCTTGCCTCTCTACAATGTCCTTACAGATGAAGAAGTTGACTACGTCATCACCTCGGTACGAGAGTTACTGACAATCTGATACCTAGGTATCAGATTTCTTGTAGCTGCAATGATAGGCATCGATGAAGGCGGATTTCTCTACTGATTTTTATAGGATTATAAGATGAAAAAACTAATGATTTTAGGTGCCAGCATTTTGCAATTGACCGCCATTGAGAAAGCTCTGGAAATGGGTTTGCAAGTTATTGCTGTGGACATGGACCCCGAAGCCGTAGGCTTCAAAGTGCCGGGTGTTATTTGCGAGAATATCAGCAGCACTGACACCGAGAATGTTCTTCTGGCTGCGAGAAGACATGAGATAAACGGTATAATGACCTTGGCCAGCGACAAGCCAATGCGCACGGTAGCAGTAGTTGCCAAAGCATTAGGCCTGCCGGGTATCAGCCCACAGACTGCCCTTAACACGACAGATAAAGGTCAAATGAGAACTGTCCTGAAAGAGCACGGGGTTGCAGTCCCTGAGTTTTATCTCGTCAGAAGCTTGGCAGAATATTTGGATGCCGTAAGTAAATTTGAGGATTCCTGCATTGTAAAACCGGTGGATAATTCAGGCAGTCGAGGAGTGACCTTGCTTTTAAACTCAAGCAGCCTTGACAAAAAAAAGGAAGCCTACAACTATAGTAAAAAATATTCTGACAGCGGTAATATTCTGGTTGAAGAGTATATGCAGGGGCCTGAGGTCAGTGTTGAAGCTTTCAGTATTGACGGTGTTTGTTATGTGATCCAAATCACAGATAAAATCACAACAGGCCCACCTTACTTTGTCGAGATTGGGCATAATCAGCCATCTTCATTGCCTGTCGTGACAAAAAATGAGATTAAAGATTTAGCCGGGGCAGCTGTAAAAGCTACAGGTATCCTGGAAGGACCCTCACATACGGAAATAAAACTGACTGACAGCGGTCCTAAAATAGTTGAGCTCGGTGCCCGTTTAGGCGGTGGATTTCTTGCCACACATTTAGTGCCCCTGTCTACAGGAGTTGATTTAGTAGACAGTTGTATAAGATTAGCTATGGGGATGAATCCGGATGTAGCAATTAAGCATGACCGGGGTTCCGCAATCCGTTTTTTGCAAGCAGAACCCGGAACCATCGTTGGCTTAGAGGGTATTGAAGAGGCCAGGAAATCGGAAAACGTGGTGCAAGTCCATATTTCACATAGCGTGGGCGACAAATCGGTTGTTCTGAAAAATGGCAATGATCGGATTGGGTCAGTGATAGCACGAGGCGAGACAGCTACTGAAGCCATCGCGAGTTGCGAAAGAGCTCAGGAGAAAATTAAGATTATTGTTAAATGAATAGTATGTATAGAAAAGGTATCAAAAGAATTTTAGATTTTGCATTTGCCTTGTTGGCAAGTCCATTTTTGCTTCTAATCGTTTTAGTGCTGGCTCCTTTCATTTATTTTGAAGATAAAGGCAGTATTTTTTATAAGGCCCAGCGAAGAGGTTATAAGAATCGTATTTTTTATATGTATAAATTCCGCTCCATGAAAATGAACGCTCCTGATATCCGCAACCAGGACAACACTACATTTAGCAGCAAAGATGATCCGCGGGTGACTAGAATCGGGAGGATCTTGCGCAAAACTTCTATTGATGAACTTCCCCAGATTATCAATATTTTAAAAGGTGATATGAGCTGGGTTGGACCCAGAGCAACAATGCCGCAAGCTGGCAAGATCCATGTTGAGTTGACTGAGTTAGAGCAGAAAAAAGTTTCAGTCAGACCGGGTATTACCGGCTATACAGCCGCCCTTTACAGAAATTCCATCCCGAAAAGTGAAAAGCTGCGACATGACTCATTCTACGTTGATAACATGAGCTTCAAGCTCGATGTGAAGATTCTTTTTTGGACACTGAAGTCAGTGGTGTTTCGTAAAAATCTTTATTCAAATAAAGATACAACTGTTGAATAAGTTGATAATTAAAAGACAGAAAGTTATTGATTGATG
>JAAYEX010000239.1 GCA_012728535.1 Clostridiaceae bacterium
CCAGGCACGTTTTGATGCACCCGGTCTTTGTCGGGATCAGATGAAGAGGTTCAGGTACGATTCTATGCACCCGGCTTTGTCGGATCAGATGAAAAGATTCACATTCGACTCTTCCGCATCTCCCAGATAAGTTCCGACGCCGGCATATTCAATACCGTCAATCATCTCTTCCTTCTTGATCCCCATCACGTCCATGCTCATGGTGCAGGCGACAATTTTAACGCCGTTTTCCTGAGCTTTCCGCATGAGTTCTTCCAGGGAAGATACATTCTTCTTTTTCATGATGCTCTTCATCATGGCACTGCCCATACCCATGAAGTTCATCTTGGAAAGCTTGAGCTTTCCGGCTCCGCGTGGCATCATGCCCCCGAACATGGATTCGACAAAGCTCTTGTCCAGCTTGATCTTTTCGGCCTTGCGCAGAACATTCAATCCCCAGAAGGTGAAGAACATGGTCACCTGCCTGCCCATGGCAGCTGCGCCGTTGGCGATGATGAAGGAAGCCAGTACCTTGTCCAGATCACCGGAGAAAACAATAATTGTTTTGCCATCATTGTCGGACTGAACTTCTACTTTTTTTACAACTTCCGTGCCTTTCTGGACGAGGGCAACGTAGTCATAGCCATGCTTTTCATTGGAAATCACGGTGTTACCGGTCCGCCGTGCCCATGCTTCAATATCGCGGGCAAAGCCGGGATCCGAGGCGGAAACCTCAATGATTTCGCCGTCATTTATCTTTTTCATGGCTTCAAAGACTTCCATGATCGGACCGGGACACTGCATGCCGCTGCAATCGAGACGCATTGAGAGTTTAGCTTCCGGGCCGGCAATATGCCCGCAGTTTGCCGGTTGGGCAAGCGGTGCAGGTGCTGACAGATCATTTTCCCGATAGTGGATGGATTGATAAAATCTGGTTCCCGCAGGATAGACTTTTACCTTCTTGAAGCCATGCTCCATGAGCGTGCGGGCTGCATTATAGGAGCGAACGCCAATGGTGCAGAAAGCGACAATTTCACTCTCCTTGTCGAGCTCATCAAGACGGGATCTGAGTTCACCTAGTGGAATATGTTTAGCCTTGGGCAAAGCAAAAACTTCAACCTCCGCTTGCTCGCGCACATCGAGTATGACCATATCATCTGATGTCAGATCAAGGTCGTAGGGAGCAAAGGCGACCATGGAGTTGAGTATGTTTTCCGCGACAAAGCCTGCCATATTTACCGGATCTTTGGCTGAGGAATAAGGTGGTGCATAGGCCAATTCCAATGTCTTCAGGTCGCTGATTCCGGCTCCCAGGCGAATGGCAACCGCCAAAGTATCAATACGTTTGTCGACTCCCTCAGCGCCGACAATCTGGGCTCCGTATATTTTTTTGCCATCCATGGAGAAGATCAGTTTAAGGTTCATGGGAAGCGCGCCTGGATAATAGGCAGCGTGTGAATTCTGATTTATGATCAGGCTTTCGTAGTCTTTTCCCTTGACAAGACCTTGCCTTGCCAAGGTTTTCTCATTCTGGCCGGTTGAAGCTGCAGACAGGTCGAAAATCTTGGCTATGGATGTTGCCTGGGTACCATCGTAATGGTCGGTTCTCCCGGCGATATTATTTGCGGCAATGCGGCCCTGCTTGTTGGCAGGTCCGGCCAACGGGATCATGGTCCGGCTCTTGTCGACAAAGTCTTCAACCTCGATCACGTCACCCACAGCGTAAATATCAGGATCCGATGTTTGCATCATGTCGTTGACAATTACGCCGCCACGGGCATTCATCTCCAGGCCGCAGCTGGAAGCGAGCTGGCCATTGGGGCGCACTCCTACTGCCAGAACAACAAGATCGGCAGTCAGCTTTGTCCCGCTTTGTAAGGTAACTTCGACCTTTTCTCCCGTGTCGCTAAAAGAGCCGACACAGGCGGCCAGGGGGAGCTTCACACCATTTCTTTCCAAATGCTCATGTAAAAGTTCGGCCATTTCAAAGTCAAAGGGTGCCATGACCTGGTCGAGTGCTTCGGCCAGATCTACCTGCAGACCTGCATGGCGCAGGTTTTCCGCCAGTTCCAGGCCGATAAAACCGCCGCCGACGATAACAGCTGATTTTGCATTGTTTTCGCTGATAAATTTATTAATCTCATCTGCATCGGGAACTGTCCATAGGGTCTTTATTCGCGGTGAATCAATTCCCGGAATCGGCGGGACCAGTGGAGATGAGCCGGTGGATAAAATAAGCGTGTCATAGGACTCCACATATGTTTCGCCACTCACCGCGTCTTTAACTGAAACAGTCTTTGCAGCACGATCGATCTCAATTACTTCCTGCCTCATGCGGACGTCGATATTGTATCTTTTGCGCATAGTCTCCGGTGGTACCAGGAGCAGTGAACTCCTCTGCTTGATTACACCGCCAAGGTAATAGGGCAAACCGCAATTTGCATATGAGATATATTCTCCGCGTTCGAAAACAATAATCTCCGCTGTTTCATCCAGACGTCTGAGGCGGGCAGCAGAACTGGCGCCACCTGCAACACCGCCGACAATCAGAACCTTTTTAGACATATTTAACCCTCCAAATGATGTAAATTAACTCATTAAGTCATACTATATACTACTTATTCACTTATGTAGCAAAACCGGACGAAATCTGTCAATTGCGGCACACTATCAGGTGCCGGAGTTTGGTGCCAGGCACGATTTTATGCAAGAGCATAGTTTGGTGCCGGAGTTTGGTGCCTGCCGGAGTTTGGTGCCAGGCACGATTCTATGCAAGAGCAGAGTTTGGTGCCAGGCACGATTTTATGCAGGCACTCCGGCTCACCCCAGCTTATATTCCTCCACCAGGTACTTGCTATACTTTTTCGCCATTACATGCCAGTTGTAAAGGCTGGCACCCATAACGGCACCGCATGCTTCACGATATAAAGCCCAGACATACCAGTAATAGGAAATTAAGGCGGTGTAGGCAAGGTAGTGGAATCTAAGTGTGTCGTTATATTCTTCCTGACAGTATTCAGCTATAAACTTCTCTGTTTCGGCTACATCCCACATGGCGTCCATGATGTAGGCACCAAGATCGCAGCCGGGATCGGCATTGCCCGCATACTCCCAGTCGATCAGTATAGTATCGCCCTTGTCCGTCAGCATCCAGTTCGGTCCATAGGTATCGCAATGACAAAAACGCATTGACACCCCGTCGCCTTGGCAGGCTCGGTAGCATTTATGAACATCATCTTTTAGCCGGTCGAATTCCCGGTCAGCTATGCCACCCTTCTCAGTCCGAAGAATCTCCTCAATCCCGGCAGCATCTTCCCAGGGGCGAAACTCCCAGTCAACTGAAAGATTCTTTTGGTGGAGATTGCGGAGAACTTCAAGGATGCGCTTTGAATCCTCAAAGCTATCATAGGATGGACTACGTATGCCTTCAACAAAATGACTGATTTTCCACCCCTGGTCTTCATCCATATAGATATAGCTGGGATCGATATTAATCGACCTGGCCAGTTCCAGGGCCTGCTTCTCGTGCCGGCGTGAAATGATAGCTTCGGTTCCTTCACCCGGATGACGATAAACATATTTCTTACCCCTCAGCTCGAAGACAAATGAGGTGTTGGTCAGACCTTCTTTGATCACTTCGAAATGATTGATCTCCTGTTCATAGCAGTCCAGTGTTTTGGCTATGTTCCTCATAATTTTGCTGTGAGCGTCGTTTACGTAATAATGGTCGAATTGTCGCAGCTCATCCAGAGAGTCAAACTCGAAAATCGTACCTGCAGGATAAAGCTTAATCTCCATCTCGGGCAGGTCTCTGACCCGGTCGGCCAGAATCTGCTCCCAGACATAGCGATCATAACTTCCCGTCTCATGATTTTCATTTAAAAACTTGATCATGGCTGCTGAGAATTCTTGATCCCAGTAGGCATGCCCCAGCATGATATAACCTGCGTCTCCGCTTTTTTCCACCTTGTCGATATTCATCTTGGAATCCGGAAGCAGGTACCATTCATCGGTCTTTTCTGTCACCTGCACAGAAGCATAGAAGCTCCTGTAAACATATTCCTCAAAAGGATTCTCTTCAAAATAGTTGTCGGATGAGCAAATACAACTGTTTTTAAGGTATTCTTTCGCCAGATACAGGCTGTTGCAGTTATGCTTGATGTTGTATTCAGGATTGATCACAATCGTGATCCCCTCGTACTTGTTTTCCAGATAAAAGAAGGCCTCCTTCTTGTAGCCAAGCACGAGAATGATGTTCTTGATACCGGCTTCCTGCAGCTGCTCTATTTGCCGTTCTATCAGAGTCTGGTTTTTAATGACAGTCAGACCCATGGGTTTTTCCAGTGAAATCGGGACAAATCGGGGCGACATGCCGGCTGCCATGATCACGGCATTATCGAGCTTGTAGGGCAGTAAAGCTGTGATACCGACTGCTGTAATACCCACAGAATTGATCCAGGCTTTTTTCCGG
>JAAYEX010000240.1 GCA_012728535.1 Clostridiaceae bacterium
CCAAAGCTTCCGGATCGCCCCTTTCCAGCTCGCGGAATTTGAAGGCCAAGATCAAAATGCCGGTCCTCAGCCTCATAATGTCTCAGGTACTCACTATCAAGCTTTTCCAATACGCGTTCAACCGGCAGATTACCATCCAGAAAAAAGTGAGCGTTTGAAGGATGATAGTAGTCTGCATGGGCCTTTTTGAAATCTTCATAGCTAAGATCAATGATATGCTCAGGGTCGCCGCCTGAACTGAAGCGGTAGCAGGAATCGGGAAAAAGGAGCTTGTCAAGTTCACTTTGTGCCTTGCTGTCAAGTGTAGAGGATGCACCCTTCATCTCGTTGTAGACTACACCTTGATAGAAAGCTTTGCCTTCTTCATTAAAGGCGTAATGCCAGCCTTCCTGGTAGAAAATATTAGGATCTTCCAGAACTGCAGGCTGAAAAACTGCGTCAAGATAGACGTCAATCAGGTTGAAAAAATCGGCTTCATTCCTGCTGGCGACTGGATACATCGTCTTGTCGCTGAAAGTAATAGCGTTTAGGAAGGTGTTGACCGAGCTCTTTAAAAGTTCAGCAAAAGGTTCTTTAACTGCATACTTCTTTGATCCACCCAAAACCGCATGTTCCAGAATATGAAAAACGCCGGTATCATTTTCAGGGATGGTTTTGAAGGAAACACAGAATGTTTTGTTCTGTTCCGGCCGGTCCAGCCAGACTAGCTTCGCCCCACTCTTTACATGGTGGAGTTCGTAGAGATCTGCCTTCAATTCACTGATCTCTCTTTTACGCTTCACTTTGAAGCCGTGTAAAATCTCTTCTGTTTTCATACTCTATTCTTCTCAACTTTCCTGTCCGGATTAAAAGATATACCCGTATCTTAGCACAGTGAATATAGCAAAAATGTCGTAATTTGAGTCTCTGCTTTAAAAATTGAAGGCTGTTTACAGACCGGAGAGATGGTCACTGCGTTTTTGCAGATAGTAGGCGACAAAAATGAGAACAACCGCCAACACTGCAGCTGCAGGTAAAGATAGATGTGTTTTCATATCGGAAAGGTTGGCCAGAGCCCAACCGTGTACTGTGAATTGACCGATCTTTTCCATCCAGGATGAGGGCAGCCTCAGGAAAGTACCTCCCGCCAAAACCGATATGAAAAGCAACAATGATGCAGGTACAAAACGGCGGTCACTCGGAATCAGGGCGACAAGCTGACCAAAGGCCAGCATGAACAGGAGCAAAATCGACATTACCGGGAAGTAGTTACCGGGCCTTGTCGTCTCAGGCATCAGCAAGCTGAGAACCCCCAACATAATAGTAAGCTGTAAGATTCCGGCCAGAGCCAGCGATACTAAACCGGCAATATAGTCACGTCGGATGCCTCCAGGCAATGAGCGCAAGCGTCTTTGTGTCGCAGCATCTGCCAGCAACAAGCTGCTGAGTAGCAGGAAGATGGATAGAAAAAGTATTTCAACAGCTACATCCGGCACCTGAATCAATGGGAGTGCCGCCCCCATGCCCTCATCGTGCACAATTAATTTGAGCACCGCACCTTCCGCACGCGCTTCTGCACTCTTTTCTTCCAGCTGCCGTCTCACTTCCTCGCCTGACAGTGATGACGCTCCCTCCATTTTAAGGAGATCCTGGCTCAGCTTCGTTTCCATCGCCAGTGCTATCACAGACACAACGAAATTCTCATGCACCATATCTGCCGCCAGCTCGTTCTTTCCCGGCACAAACTCACAGATGTAAGCATCATCAATTGTTCTTGCTGCCTCGGTATCACCGAATGTCTCCGGGATGATGATTACACCATCCAGCTGCGAAAGCTCAAGGGCTCTGCTGATCGTCGCAAGCTCTATCTCTTCCCAGTCAAAATAGCTCTCCCCGAACATCCGGATGAGCTTTTCACTTTCGCTGTTCCGAGCCAAGTCCACATAGGCCCCTTTGACATTTGACCATTCATTTTTAGAGACTGTCGATCCTGCCAGCAGTGACAGCAATATTGGAATAATAAGGCAAAACACCAGAATCAGTGGTCGTCGCAACAAGAGTTTTAGTTTTAGCGCTGTAAGCACAATCAGGTTTTTCATACACGTCTCCTGCCGAAAACAACTGCTATGAGGGTAGCCGGCAGCATAGGCCATAAAGCAGGCAGAAAATTTGTCGCTCTACCGACTTCCTGCAGGTAGAGGCTATCGTACAAAAACTGTCTCATCGGATAAAGCGGGGTAAAGGCAGCCCCTTTATTCAACCATTGCGGAAAGATGGAAGTTGGGTAAATGACGCCTCCCAACACAATCATAATCAAAAAAGTGAGCCAGCCTGTCAGCATGACACTGATACCCGGAGCCTTGATGCGTCCAAGTGCCAGCATGATCAATGCTGTCGTGAAATATGCTGCGAGCAATATAACAACAATGGGAAACACCACTGTGATTAAACCCGACAGCCTCAGTGCCAGGAGCAGCGGCCCCAGTAAAACCAGCCACCATAATAATCCGCTGCCCAGTCGTGCGGCCATCATTGAAGACGGACCACATGACAGTAGCAGTCTGTCTTCGTAAGAAGATCCCGCCAGCCGACCTGTAGCAGCGAGCACACCCATCGCCGGCAACAAAGCGAAAATAAGCAAAAAGCCCGAATATGTATGGAGGAGTACATTAAATGGGCGGAAATCTCCTACTTGAGCATAACGATAGCGACCGAAATACATTACGAGAACATTCATAGAGTGCTTAGTAGCCTCGTCCCATGATGCGCTTTCATCGCCACCGAGGCCGACATAAACCTTCTGATATCCGAACACTGTTCCGTATAAATAATCCAAAACCGAGGCGTACTGCTGCACCAGCAAGCTCGCCTGACCCGATTCCGCAGGCTTCCTCGGATTAAGCCACATCTCCACCGGTTCACGCTGTGAACCGGTTCTCGTCTCCTCAAAAAGAGTGGGTGGCAGGCGCAGTATGACGATGGTTTCATCTGCTTCCAAACGTTCAAAAGCCTGATCCATGGTATCGTAATATATGGCTGAAATATAACGGAGATCTTCCAAATAAGTAGCTAAAATCTGACCCAGAGCTGAATCATCTTCATCCACAATAGAGCCCGCTACTGACAAAACCGGCAGCTTTTCCACTTCCGCTTTTTTATCTTGTCCGGCAAAGTTTACGATAAAAATTGATAAGGCAATTGATGCAACTACTGCCATTAGCAGGGCCATCCGGGCGGCTCGCAGCTCCAGTCTCATCAAGGCCCTGAAAGCACGTTGACTTTTACGCATAAAACTGAGCGAATGTGAGAGTTTTTTCTTCACTTGAACTCCGCCTATTTGTCGTTAAGGAGATTATCTC
>JAAYEX010000028.1 GCA_012728535.1 Clostridiaceae bacterium
TCTTCCCACCCATGAGAGGCACCAATTCTACGTTCAACCCGTAGATAAGCGAAAGATTTTCCGAGCTTAAGACATCATCCGCCTTGCCCTGTGACATGATTTTTCCCTCATGCAGAAGAATAACTTCATCAGAAAAAAGCAAGGCCTGATCCGGGTGATGTGTTGATAAAAATACTGTATATCCCTCATCAGTCAGCTTGCGCACCATAGAGAGGATGCGCATCTGATTGCCGTAATCAAGGCTGGAGGTCGGCTCGTCCATAATAAGATACTTTGACCCCTGAGCTAGTGCACGGGCTATCAAAACCAGTTGTCTTTCGCCACCGGATATTCTCGCGTAGCCGCGTTCCTCAAAGCCCTCAAGCCCTACCCGACGTAAAGCATCACGTGCAACCTCTTCCGCTTCTTTGTCCGGAACATAAAAGATTGATCCGTTTGACTGAGTAGCCATAAGGACCACTTCCAGACAAGTAAAATTAAATACGGGAATATGTGATTGTGGGATATAGGCAATCTTCTTTGCCCTCTCCTTAGTACTTAGTTCTGATAGCTCTGTACCATTCAGCTTGATCGAACCTTCATATCTAGATAGAAATTGCAAAATACAGGAAAAGAGAGTACTTTTGCCGGAGCCGTTAGCTCCCAGGAGACAGACAAAACTACCGGCTTCAAGACCAAAGGAAACCCCGTCCAGGACTTTGCGCTCACCATAAGAGAAATGCAAATTGTTAATCTCTAAACTCATTTTATTTCTCCTAGATGTTCATTCGTGTTCTGCGACTCATGAGCAGATAAAGATAAAAGGGTGCGCCCACAAGAGAAGTTAGGATCCCGAGCGGTATCTCAGCTGTAAAAGTCAACCGTGAAATATTATCCACTATTAATAGAAAACACGAACCCATCAGCATGGAGGTAGGCAGCAAACGTCTGAAGTCACTTCCCACTAAGAGACGTGAGAAATGCGGTATTACCAGTGAGATCCAGCCAATCATGCCGGAAACAGCAATGCTGGTCGCTGTCAGCAAGGTAGCACAGACAATTACGACCAGGCGTAAAGGTCCCACAGCAACACCCATAGCTTGCGCTTCTTTCTCATCCATTGTTAATAAATTCATTTTCCACCGCAAACCCAGGAGCGGAACTAAACCGAGTAAAATCAGAATCGCTGCGTAGAAGAGTTCACTAAGTGTTTTACCGTTTAATGAACCCATAAGCCAGAAAGTAATCTGGGGGAGTTGATCGTTGGGGTCAGCCATTAATTTTAAAAAGCTGGTACCGGCATTGAAAATCGAACCTATCATGATGCCGGCTAAAACAAGGCCTAAAACCTGATTTTGCCGCATGATTCTACTGATCATATAGACCAGAATGACTGAAATGCCGCTAAAAAGAAAGGCAGACATTGAGATCATGCTACCGCCGGCCCCAAGCAATATACCCAAAGCAGCACCAAAAGCGGCACCCGAAGACGCACCCACTATGTCAGAGCTAACTAAGGGATTTCTGAACATTCCCTGATAGGCAGCTCCGGAAGTTGACAGTGCTGCTCCAACCAAAACAGCCAGTCCGACTCGGGGCAGCCTGACATTGAAAAAAATCGCTTCAGCCGAATCGGGCCAGGTCTGTTCTATATCAGTAATTCTACTTAGAAGTAACCGTCCTATTTCAGAAAGCGAAAGAGGGTATCTACCCAACACGAGCGAAATCAGAAATAGGATGATTAAGCTAAAGCTTAGGACGAACAGTGTTCCTCTATAATTATTCTTGTCCTGAGTTTTCAATACTAACTCCAACTATTGTTCAAATTACCTTAGTTTACTTTTCAAGTGTAGAGTTTACCATCATCTCAGAATACTCTTCGGAGCTCATCTCAAAATCATAGAAGAGCTTATAGTATTCCAGTGTTATACCTTCAAAATCTTCAGTGAAAACATCAGGATATAGTATGTACGCCATCCATTGCAAGCCGATATAGCGGTTTACGGAAGGCGGTGAGCCCAACCAGCTATATGGCAGTCCGGGAACTTCATAGTAGTTGCCTGCCTGAATAGCTTTCAAAGTCGAAAATGCAGAATCAGTTTCCACTTCTGAATAAACCGATCCCGAAGCAAAGAATATGTACTCGGGATCCCAGATAATCAATTGTTCCATGTTTATCTCGTCGCCACTACCGCGTGAAGAGGGGCTTTCCACTTCAACCACATTATTTCCAAGCATATCCATGATCGTTGCATGATAGGTACCTTCAGACAAGGCGTTCAAACCGTTATCGCCCATAAGGTAAGCGAAGCTGTATCTGTTTTCTTCAGGAATTTCATTCATTTTTGAAGTTACGTCAGCATAAACCCGGTCACAGTATTCACCCAGGGCAGCTCCCTTTTCTACTTTGCCTAAGAGCTCACCCAGCGTACGATAAGCATCACCGGAATTCACGAGATCAGCTTCAATAAAAATAGCCGGTATGCCCGTCTGCATCGTGATCGTGTCCATATCTTCCGCAATGCTTCCTTTTGGCTCACCGATATCAATTACGACTTGCGGTGCCAGGCGAGCCAGCTCCTCCATATTCATATCCTGTGAACCGAAGAATTGGCCAACAACAGGTAGCTCCTTATAATGTTCACCAAGGTAAAAAGCCTGACCGTCACTCACGTCATTAGTCAGAGCAACCAGCATATCCCCTGCAATACTTAGCAATATTTGTTGTCCCAGTGGGCCTGAAGGTACGATTCTTTCGATATTTACAGGCAATTCAACTTCTCTGCCTGCAGAATCAGTGAAGACAAAGGTCTCAGGATCAGTGGGTTCTGTAGCTTCCTCTGTGGGGGCTTCTGTCGGAGCTTCTGTTGGAGTTTCCGTAGGTCCTTCTGTTACAGGTGTTGTCTCAGCAGGTTTACCCGGCGTACAGGATGTGACTGCGAATGCTATCACCAGTGCCAAAATCAAGCTAAGAATTTTCATTTTGTTTTTCAATTTTTGTTCCTCCAGTAGTTAGTAGTGGATTCTATTTTGCAATCTTTATTGCAAGTCATGTATTAAACAGCCAACCAAGTTGTTTTTTCACGTAACTTGCTTTGATAAATATAACAGTTCCCGCAAAAAATGACAAACATAATTTTGAACTTCTTCTTTGTGATGTTTAGATAAGAGTGGCATTAAATAAAAATACCTCTGTAAAAATAATTCACAGAGGTCTTTTTGGTGACCCTAGGGGGAATCGAACCCCCGATTCCGCCTTGAGAGGGCGGCGTCTTAACCGCTTGACCATAGGGCCGCATGCTGAAGTATTATAACAGTTCACTTGTACAGCTGCAAGAGATTTATCTTCCTAATTCGTAAAGGGCAATCGATCCTGCCATCGCGACATTTAGCGATTCGGCCTGTCCAGGCATATCTATTCGGATATTCTGATCGGCAAGCCTAATGGCCCCTTCAGGGAGTCCATTTCCCTCATTGCCCAAAAGCAGGCCATAGTACTCGTTCCGACGTTTCAGCTCCCGAATATCCTTTCCTGAGATATCAAGAGCGATAAGTTCAATCTCATGTTTTCTCAATTCTGTCAGAGCCAGATCCGTATCCTGTTCTTCAATTATTTTCAAA
>JAAYEX010000241.1 GCA_012728535.1 Clostridiaceae bacterium
CCAATATTCTTTCTTTGGATCGAACCAAAGGTTTTCGGAAAAAATGTGAAACCAACAGTAAGACAATGGCTATTGCTGCTATTATCAGCCCCAGAATCCTGTCCTTCATAAGAATCAGGAATAGTGAAACAATCGCGGAACCTCCGGCGAAAATTACATTCAAAAGCGAGAGAAAGAAGTCTTTCTCAAATAGATTGATGTCATTAGTCAGTTTGGATACATAGCTGTCACGTGACTTCCGGTTAAATTCCTGATACGGCAAAGTCAGGATTTTGTGGAAGGTCAACTTACGTAGATCCAGCAGGGTATCGCGCATATAACCTATGCGCATGAAGCGTGACAGCACCTGCAACAGCGGCGCCCCCAATGCGAAGGACACTGCCCAGATAATAGCTTGCCTCCAGTCATCAGCAGCAGAATGCTGCAGAAGTCCTAAGACGCTTGAAAGAGCATAGGCTGTCAGTACCTGTGTAATAATTGGAAAGAAACAGGCGATAATATATACAATAAAACGCAGTGGTCGCAGCATGAGCAAATCACGCGTAGACTTTACCTTTAGCAAAGCATCTCCATTCGGCTTCAAGTACATATCTCCTCTCCAGCAAACTCCATCAGAAAATCGCGTTTTTGCAAGATGATCGACTCTACGCGTTCAATATACGTCTGCAGATCCTTAGGATTGTAGAGGCGATCGGCTCTTCCCTTTCTTATCAGCTTTGAAGTTGCTCCGCTGCCAAGACCGATCACCGCTACTTCGTCACTCATCATGGCTACATTATAGATCGATCCCTGATTTATGGAAAACCCGACGTTTTCCAAACCGGAGCGTGCTGTCTTTTGCCTATATAAGTAATAAGGTTTATAACCGATTGATCGCAGCCGCTGCTGCGCTTCCTCCATCTGGCGGATCAGCCACGACTGAGGCAGGAAGGGGTCACCCGCCTTGCCATCTTCGTCCAGAAAAGCTCCCCGTTTTACTGACAGTGTATGCAGGGTAATAGCTTCCGGCTTAAGTTCCATAACCCGATCCAGAGAGTAAAGAAATCCGTCCTTTCTATCTCCCGGCAGACCGGCAATCAAATCCATATTGATATCTTTAAAACCGGCTTCCCGTGCCAGATTTACTGCAGTGACAGTATCGGCAACACTGTGTCTACGCCCCACGGCTGCCAGCGTTTCATCAATCATCGACTGAGGGTTGATGCAGATTTTTTTGAAGCCTGCTTCTCTGATTATTCTGAGTTTACCGGCAGTAATGGTATCGGGGCGGCCGGCTTCCATGGTGTACTCAATATTACTTCCCCCTGGTATTGCCCGGAGAACACCCTTTACATAGCGGTCGAATAAATCTTCTTCCAGCCTTGTGGGAGTTCCGCCGCCGAAATAGACAGCACTCGGCGGATGCATAATTGCTTGAAATATGCCCTTCGCCTCAGTTATTACTGCTTCCACATAATCATTCAGTGAGGTGGCTTGAGAGACAGCGGATTCGGTAATGAAACTGCAATAATCACAGCGTGAAGGACAAAAAGGCAGCCCTACATAAACAATGTAATCACCGGCAGGCGGATCAATCGTATTCAGAAGTTTTTGCTCAGCTGCAGCGGTTTCCAGAGCAAGCCCCGCCTTGGGTTGACTTACTTTCCAGTACTCTTCCAGCTCTCTAAGAGTTGCCGCCTTATCTTCGCTTGAATAGCTGAAAGTGTTTCTTGTTGGCGGGTCCCGTTTGAGCCGCTTTTCTTCCAAAAGCTCCAAGGCCACCTGGGTCGGTCTGACGCCGCTCAAAGTTCCCCAGGGGAACTTATGACCTGTTTGTTCCGACAAGGCTATATGGAGCAATCGGCGCAGGCTGCGACGCAAATTTGCAGGCTTTGTCTGTTCTCGCCAGGTTCGTTGGCCGGCTTTATTTTGTAAACGGACATTGAGCTCAATAACTTCAGGTAGAAGGCTATTTTCAGCAGCTGTCAACTCATTGCGCATAAGTCGCCGAATCAAATCCGGCGGCACTTCTTCTGAGCTGCTGATATGGATCGTGAAAGGTTCATCCGCAGGAAGGTTGAAAACCTGACCATCAGCTTGGGTATTACCGAAAAACTGGCGCACAACATCTGCTGCCGCTGCAGTCTCTACGATATTGACAAGCTCTATCTGTGCTTGCTGTTTACTTTGTTTCATCAAACGATCCATCGGCCTATTCTACACCAGAAGTCTGAACTTGGCCGTATTAGAATTTGGGCAAAATTCCGATTTGTGCCAGCAGCCAGAGAAGGGCCAGAATTATCGGCTGATGCAAGAGATACACCCAAAGCGCATTCCGCCCAAAAAATGTTAATGGTGCCAGTACTTTGCCAAGCCTTGGTCCAGGTTCAGGAAGAAGACTGTTACGCCTTCGGTAAAGGACCAGACCAAAGGCGGCTCCGATGAGAAAGAAGCCAAGCCAGGGGAAAAGCGCCATATTGTCAAGCAGCTTCATGTCAGCGGGGTATTCTGCAAAAAATATAATGTTTAATACTGTTGATTTCAGTCCGAACTTACCTTGCAAGATCCCCGGAAGAAAAATCAGCGCGGTGCCTAGGATAGTCAGAAGTAAGAAAAACTTAAATCTATATGTTTCCATTGTTTTCTTTCGCTGGTAAATCTTTTCCAGCAAAGCATAAACAATTATTGAGATTGCCAGTACGTGAAAGACATTGAAGACGACAACACCCTGG
>JAAYEX010000242.1 GCA_012728535.1 Clostridiaceae bacterium
ATTGGCTCCGGCATTCTTTTAGGAGTCATAGCCGGTTTTTGTCTCTATTTCTTTTTTGAAACAGCTTATGCAAAGGAAAATTATGTTAGAAATAGTATGAAGGTCGTAATTATACTAGGGGTTGCCTTCCTACTAATGGCGATTGAGGATTGGGCCAAAAGCAGGCTGGCGATTTCCGGCTTGCTCGCCATTATCAGCATGGCAGCTGTGTTAAAAGCTAAAAGCATTCCTTTTGTTTCAGAAAGGTTGTCAGAACAACTTAGGTGCCAGGCACCTAAGTTACAGCCCTCAAATCCGGAAAAACTGAAGTCCACTATCAGGCGGACGGGTCTGAAGTCTCGATTAAATTTAACATCGTGGAAGAAAAAGAAAATATTCCTCTGACAGGCGAACATGTCACTAAGCTCCCCTGGCTCTTAGTCCTGTTAGCAGCATTCACCTTTCTTTTCTTGTTAGTGCGGTGGAAGAAAGAAGAATGTGCATAATGCGAAAGCATTGGCTCTAAACAAGAGAAACCCATGGGTATGAAAAAGCCTGCAGTCGCAGGCTTTTTCATTTTAAATGTCAACTGATCCACTGGTGGAATTCGATTAACTCTCCCTTATGCCGACTAGCCAACCTTAGAACTACTCCGGATCATCGACTTCATCCAGTCCAAGGTCGTTTTTCATCAGGCTGGCATGGGAAATACTGCCGGGTCCGTATTTGTTACGGATAGTATCGACCGCTGCTTCCAGTCTTTCCTGACGTTCTCTTGCTTCCTGTTCGGATTCGAACAAACTAAGCTGCTCGGGCGATTGATCCGCAGGCGTCAGTTTTTGCGCGGTCACGGTCAGCATGCGAATCGGCTTGCCTTCCCGCCACGATGCTTTAATCAATGTCAAAGATTCGTTGAACAGCTCCGTCGCCAACCAGCTGGGCATTGATGTACCCTTCTGTCGGGTAATGGATTTGAGGCGGTCATCCTTAATCGTTATCTGCACTGAATTGCATTTAAGATTCGAGTTGCGTAAGCGCGCGGCAACCATGTCGCATATCGCGGTAAGCGCGGTACTGACATCATCCTGTGATATTAAATTGCGCTTGAAGGTCCTGCTGTTGCCGATAGACTTAGGTGGCTCGTGGTCACTTGCATAACGAACGGGGTCATCATCGAGCCCGTTGGCGTACTTCCACAAGATTTCACCCATGCTGTCCAGCTTATAGGTCAGGATATTCACATCGGTATGTGCTAGCTCACCAATGGTCCGGATATTGAGAACGTGAAGCTGATCTCGCGTGACTTCTCCGACCATCAGCAAAGCTGACACCGGCTTTGCCCAGACCAGCTGCCTATAGTTTTCTCTGCTGATCATCTGCATGGCGTTGGAAGGAGCAGTGTCGCTGGCCAGCTTGGCGAAGATTTTGTTCCAGGATATTCCCACCGATATACTGACGCCGATTTCACTGTATATCCGTTGCCGTATTTCATTTGCAGCCTTCAAGACATCCTCATCGAATGGGCGCAAACAACCCGTCATTTCGATGAAGCTCTCATCGATACCGCCACGCTCCACTTGGGGGCTGTACTGCTGGTAGATGTCGTTAATCTTTTCACAAAATTCTCGGTATAAATGGTGACGTGCCGGGCGCCGCACTAGATCAGGGCATTTCAGTTGAGCCTGCCAGATGGTTTCAGTAGTCTTGACGCCTTTTGCTTTGGCTAGCTCGTTTTTGGCTAAAATAATCCCTCTGCGGCTTTCAGGATCACCACAGACCGCCATCGGCACTTTTTTAAGTTCAGGATACAGACTCTCTTCCACACTGGCATAAAAAGCATTGTTATCGCAATGGAAGATAATCCTGTCTTTCTTTGGCATGCTCATGTTCTTACCGTCCGCATACGCGATACTTCAGATTGGATATGCAAAGCATTAATGGTGTTCCCGGCGGGATTCGAACCCACGGCCTATCGCTTAGGAGGCGATCGCTCTATCCGGCTGAGCTACGGGAACAGGAAAAAAACTAATGCCCTGAACATAGTGTATCAGGGCATTTATGGTGGGCGAGGCCGGGCTCGAACCGACGACCCCCTGCGTGTAAGGCAGGTGCTCTCCCTGCTGAGCTACTCGCCCATAACGGGAACCAGTTTACCACAACGAAGCATCTTTTGTATAGCAAAACTAACTTGCGGTTTTTCGACTATAAACATGTATATAGAAATGCCGGCTCCGAGCTATCAGAGCCGGCATTTCCTGTACTGACAAAAGCTGTTTATACTGCTTTTTTGATACGAATACTATCCAGTTCCTGTCCGCCCATCATGAGACCCATTTCTTCTATGGTCACATCAGACGGCTTAACCATACCCATGATCTTTCCTTCATACATCACAACAATACGGTCACTGAGCTTCATGACCTCTTCAAGCTCCGTAGACACCAAAAGTATGCCTACACCTTGGTTACGTTGCTCTACCAATTGCTGGTGAATGTATTCAATGGCACCTACATCAAGACCGCGCGTCGGATGCATAGCAATCAATAATTCAGGTTCGCGGCTGATCTCGCGCGCAATAATCACCTTCTGCTGATTGCCTCCACTTAAGTTTTGTGCCAGTTCAAACTCACTTGGGGTCTTGATCGAAAAGTCTTTAATGAGTTTCTTGCTGTGGTCTTCCACAGCCCCCCAGTTCAGGTAGACACATTTTCCGAATTCCTTGCAGTAATAGTCCTGCAAAGCAAAATTCTCTACCAGTGTCATAGGCATGATCAGTCCTGTTTTCTGACGATCTTGCGGTATATGTGAAATACCGCTCGCCATGATCTCGCGTGTCTTCATCTTACGCAGATCCCGGCCCTTATACATTATTTCGCCACTACTGGCAACCTGCATACCTGTCAGACATTCAACTAGTTCTGACTGACCGTTACCATCAACACCGGCTACCCCAAGTATTTCACCTTCGCGTACTTCAAAGCATATATCATCAAGTTGACGTTTCTGCTCCTCGGCATTTTCGAGCACCAGATTCTTGACATCAAGCAGTACTTCGCACTTTTCACATTCTTCCCGATTGACGCTGAGGTCAATTTCACGTCCCACCATAAGGCGGGCAAGGTCTTCTACACTGCAGTCATCTGTTTTATATGTACCTGTCACACATCCCTGACGAAGCACTGTGACCTTATCGGAAATTTCCTTGACCTCATTCAGCTTGTGGCTGATAAATAAGACCGTAAAATTATTTTCTGTCAAAGAGCGGATCATCTCAAAAAGTTCCAAGGTTTCCTGTGGTGTCAAGACAGCTGTAGGCTCATCCAAAATCAGAATGCGCGCTCCGCGATACAGAACTTTAATAATCTCCACACGCTGGCGCTGACCAACTGAAAGCGACCCGACTTTAGCATTGAGGTCAACTTTCATGTCGTATTTCTCTATTAACTCAGAGAGCTTCTCAGCTGTAGTTTTACGATCCAAAACAAGTTTGCCTGCATCTTTGGCACCAATAAGGCAGTTGTCCAGTACTGTCATGGTAGGAATCAGCATAAAGTGCTGGTGCACCATACCTATACCCTTGGCCATGGCGTCACGTGCAGAACTGAATTTGACCTCTTCGCCATCAAGTTTGATACTGCCGGATGTAGGCCTGTAGAGACCACAAAGCACATTCATCAGAGTGCTCTTGCCGGCTCCGTTCTCACCAAGAAGAGAGTGAACCTCGCCTTCCTCGACAGCAAGTGTGACATTATCGTTTGCCATGACGCTGGGGAAGCACTTGGTAATATGAATCATTTCAAGTATTTTTGACATAAGCTTCTCCCTCTAACCACGTTTGTAAGGTTTGCCAAGTGCGCCAGGTGCAACAGCACGACTGGCAAAGACCACTAATGCAACAATTGTCAATACATAGGGAATCATCGTCAGGAAGGTATAAGGGATGGCAGCACCTGAGACTTGCAGGATGTTGCTCACCACGTTGCCGCCCATAAAGATCATTGCAGCTATCATTACACCGGCAGGTTTATATTTGCCGAAAATAACAGCAGCCAGGGCGATATAACCACGTCCGGACACCATGTCTTCAGTAAAGAAGTTTAACAAACCGGTCGACAGGAAAGCTCCACCGATTCCTATGATCATATTTCCCAGAATTGATGCCGTGTATCGAGTTCTATAGACATTGATACCTAATGTATCTGATACACGGGGGTTCTCACCTACTGAGCGCAGGTTCAAACCTTGCTGTGTCCTGAAAAGGAAAAAGCTGATCAGCGGTACCATCAGAAAAGCAATATAGACTATCGGCATATGCTGAAAGAACGCCGGTCCTATTACAGGAATCTTTGATAATCCCGGGATTGGCATGGTTTCAAATGTATCAATTTTGGCGATCGTTGTTTCAACACCGAAAATTACACGATTTAAGGTAGCAGATAAACTGGCTCCAAGCACGTTAAGTGCAACACCTACTACAGTTTGATTGGCACGCAGGGTAACTGTAAGAAAGGCGAAGATAAGCCCGAATACAGCACCGGCAATCATGCCGAACAATAGTCCGGCCCATACGCTCCCCAGATAAAAGGAACCTGCAACAGCTGCAAATGCAGATATGAGCATTGTGCCTTCTGCACCTATGTAGAGGAGGCCGCTCCAGTTAACAAGAAGAAGCCCAAGCCCTGCAAGAAGAATCGGCGCAGCCATACGAATATCAGTTGCTATATATGCAGAAATAGAATTTAACACACCCATATGATTACACCTCTTCCCTTGATCCGCTTTCCTGCTGTTGCAGCTTTCGGTCATTCCATTTTTCCAGAACCATTTGGCTGGCCACAATAGTAATTATGACAAGCGCCTGAATAACGGAAACAATGGCATTCGGTACCTTTGCCATAATCTGCATGCGGTTGCCTCCGGCACGGAAGGCTCCAAACAGGAAGGCTCCGATAATTATGCCAAGGGGAGCATTGTTACCGACCAGAGATACTGCAATACCATCGAAGCCGTATCCGGGAGAAACAGATGGTATCATGCGAATCTGTACTGCAACAATCTCATTCCACCCGGCCAGGCCTCCCAAACCACCTGCAAGAAACATAACCAGAAGAATATTCTTATTTGTGTTTATACCTGAGTACCGGGCTGCTTCCATGTTCAGACCGGACACTCTTACCTCATAGCCTGGCTTACTGCGCCAGAGGTATAACCAGAAAAGAAGGACAAAGACCAGTGCGATGATGAAGCCCATATGGGCACGTGTTCCGGGTATCAGATTGCCGAGTATGGCAGAATTCTGAACCGGCGGGGTTTGGCAGTTTATTCCCGGAGGCTCAATCATCGGACCATTAACCATATAGTCAATGAAGTTAATTGCGATAGTATTCAGCATAACTGTCGTAATAATTTCACTGGCACCAAAACGCACTTTCAACGAGCCTGCGATCAGCCCCCAAAGGCCCCCGCCCAGAAAACCGGCCAACATGGTCAGCGGTATGTGAATAGCCGCGGGCAAGCCTGTTAAATAAATGCCTGCAGCTGTACCGGCCAGAGCACCCATATAAAGCTGCCCTTCCATACCCAGGTTAGTCAAACCGCAGCGACTGGCTAAGGCGAAGCTCATTCCTGTATAAATCAGGGGAGTCATTTTAACCAAGGTTTCCGCAAAGGCATTTAAACTTCCAAATGCACCGGTAAGCATTGAGGAGAAAGCTTTGATCGGGTCAAAACCCAAAGCTGCTATCAGCAACATACCCAGCAATAATGCAACTACAGTCGCAAAGAAAGAAACGAGTACCTGCTGGGCACCGGATTTACCGGAAGCATTGTTCTTTTTACCTCGTTTTTCAATACCTATCATAGACGTCCTCTTATGTTTAACGATGTCTCTTGTGAAATACTTACCGGTAGGCGGCAAAAAGGATCTGGCCGCCATCCGGAACAAGAGGGAGTTATAAAGTATGGAAGGGGGGGCATTCATTCTTCAGAAGCTAAATACCCCCCCTTGCACTTTTACTTAAATTTCAATATCAAGGATTAGTAGTCGCCAAGCGTCCCTGCATAGAGTTGCTCAATGACTTCTTTGATTCTGTCAACTTTTTCCTGAGGGAGCTTGTCTTCCCAGCCATGCCAGTCAGATACTATAGTCCCATTGTCTTTCAATGTGTAGACAACCATGCCGCTTTCCCATTTGTCTTCGAGGATTGAATTAAAGACATCTTCATAAATAGCCGGATAGTTACGCATAACGGAAAGAACGACTGCATCGGGGGCGATACCGTATTGATCGCCATTAAAACCGAGTGCGTAAACACCCTTCTCTTCTGCTGCATACAGGCAGCCCAGCTGGGCACTGTTAGCGCTGGCGGAAATTACGTCGTAACCATCATTGATGAAGGCAAGTGTACGCTCTTTTGCCAGGTCGGCATCAGTCAAGGTGCCGAGGTAGTCAGTTGCAACCTGGCAGTCTTCGTTGGTCAGATAAACGCCTTCTTCTATACCTGAAACAATATCAGTTATAGCGGGAATGTCCTGTCCACCCAAGAAAACAACTTTGTTGTTATCGGTCAGGATACCCATAATGGCACCTATGAGAACACCCATGTTTACAGGTCCGACATAGGCAAGGTTGGCGATATCTTCTACCTGGTCTGCTGTGCTCTCGTCTACGCGGAAGCCGTAAGAAATACAGAATTTGGTGTCAGGATACTGAACCGCTAATTCTTCTGCTGAAGCTTTAAACTGTGAACCATGGATGATGACCATGTCATAGTCTTCTTCAGCATAGGTGCGTATATACTCAGCCATGTCGGAAACTGCAATATTTTCAATATATTCCAGTTCGATTCCATATTTGTCATGGAGATTTTTGACTGATTCATATGCGATCTGATTCCAACCGTTGTCAGTTATAACGCCTGATAGCAGAGCAACAACCTTCATTTCAGAAGCATCTTTTTCGTCGGGGCCATCCTGGCCACCGGGCTCGGTTGCAGCATCAGTCGGCGGCTGAGTTGGGGTGCCTTCTTCTTTCTTGTCACAGCCCACAATGGCGAGAGTACCAATGAGCAAGACCATTACCATAACTAGTGCTAGTAATTTCTTCATTTTTTCCTCCAATTTGTATTTTATTCCTTTTTTCTATTCTCCGAGAAAGCATTTTTTAGTACGCTTTCGAGTGAAATCATAACAAGCACCCATCATCATGTCAACAAAAAAGCCTTTGCAGGCAAACTTATTATTCTATTTGCCCAACAAATACTTGCTTCGATTTTCCGACCTTATTTTTTGCGAAATATCCTTGCGCAAATCCGTTTCAGTGACTTCTTAAAGTTGTCACGAGCCGCTTTGGGGCTGACTCTTTTTCGCACCCAGGCCTGAGCTTCCTCTTCACTCATGCCCATGTCCAGTCTGACTTTGTAAGCAACATCTGCACCGACTTTTTCCGTAATGTCGATCTGCTTTTTCTTTAAGCGTACTGCACTGGCCTCTGCCAGGAGGGCATAGGCGGACGCAAACAGGGGCACAAAGAACCAGATGCCAATGATACCCAGTAAACTGCCGCCCAGAGATATAGCCAACAAGGACCACATGGCCGGCAATCCCATCACCTTGCCCATCAGTTTAGGGAACAGGATGTTGCCCTCAATCTGGTTGGCCAGAATGGCAGCTATCAGGAATATTAATGCTTGTATCGGGGAAACTATCAGAATAATCAGGGTTCCGATCCCGACTCCCACTATTGATCCGATTATGGGTATGAGATTAGAAACTCCGACCACAACAGAAATCATTCCGGCATAGGGCAAACGCAATATCACCATGGCAATAAAGGTCAAAGCTCCGGCAACTGCTGCACCGACCACCGTACTGCTGACAAAAGCTGTAAAATTCTCATGCATTATATGAAAAACATAGATGATCTTATCTGCTATTCTTTCTCTGGAAAAACTATAGATCAGACGGCGTGAGTGTTCACCGACTCTTTCTTTGGCAGCCAGCATATAAAGCATGAAGAGAAAAGAAATGATCGAGTTGGTTAGGCCGCTCATTATTGAGCTGACTGCTGTAAAGAAATTATCTAAAACACCGGCACCGGATCTAAGAAAGCTACCGAGCTTTTCGACTATCAGCTTCCAGCTGAAGCTACCTAATTCTTCGCGCACGCCTTCCGCATAGGGTTCCAGGAACTCGACATCTTCCATCCAGTCTGCAACTTGTTTGACAAAGTCAGGCATGCGTGCAACCAGCATGTTGATGGACTGAACCAGTTGCGGCAGTACCAAAGTAAAAACACCTGCAATAAAAACGGTGACAAAGAGGAGGGAGAGAATTATTGAGAAAACCCTGCTTAGTCCCCGTCTTTTCTGCAGCCAGGAAATTCTATCGAGCTGGCGCTCAATAGAGTTCATGGGGATCTTTATAACAAAGGCCAGAGCTGCACCGACAATGAATGGGGTCAGCATGCCGAGAAGAGCTAAGAGATTTTTCCAAAACCAACTTATGTTCCAGATGAAGAGAAAGAAGAGAGTAAGGCCGGCAAGGAGCAGAAAAATACGCCAAAAGATTTTTGGCGGCAAAAGCAACTGCATCCGCTGTGGAGAATCCAGGTCCGGCTTGTTATTTTTGTCATCCTTGTCAGTCATTCAGGACTCTCCGGGTCTGAAGCAAAAATTGTTCTTCCAGTTATAATTAGTATTATAGCTTAATACCTATTTATAAAGAGCTGTGTGTTTGTAATGATTTATGTTGAAAAAGGAGGGACCGTTTTTGTTAGCGATCCCTCTTATTCAAATCTACGCGGGAAGCTCCAGTGAAGGCTTCTTTTTTCTTTGCCAGGCGTGCATAGCTAGTGCAAGTGCGATTACTCCGTAGGAAACGAAGACGCGGAAATACTCACCCAGCATGGCGTTGTTGAACAGTACCTTACCGGCTTCAGGTGCAACGATAAAGAGTGTATGGAAGAGGATTACACCTGTAATAGCCTGCTTGTTTGTTGCTTTGCTGACAGAGGCACCTCCGATAAGCAAGGCAGCTATAGCGAACTGTCCTACCTGTAAATGTGCACCATAGGTTGCGAATGTACCCAGGTTCTGCAGATAAATCAGCTGACCCCAGGAGGCCAAAACTGTCGAAATTATCATAGCAAGCACACGCACCCGGTCTACGTTTATACCCGAGGCATTGGCAATTACACGACTTTGTCCGACAGTCCTCATGTTCTGACCGATTCTCGTAGACAGGAAGGCCGCATTGAAAAGACTTAAACCAGCAATCAAAGCCAGAGGCAGAGCGGAAACTTTTGAATTCATCAAAATTTTCTCCAGCTCCGGAATATAGGTCAATGCGTATAAAAGCCCTATAGCCACTATGATCGTTATGTAGCGGATAGCTTTAAAC
>JAAYEX010000243.1 GCA_012728535.1 Clostridiaceae bacterium
AAACGAGATAGTCGAACGCGGTGCATTGCCGCGCGTTGACATCCCGGGAGACTGGGTTGACCTGGTCGTTCTTGCTGATGAACCCTTCCAGCTGGAAGCCTTATTCACCAGAGATCCGAAAAAGATCCGCGACCAGCATATCCTTATGGGCATGATGACGATCAAGGGTATTTATGAAAAACACGGAGTTACATCTCTCAACCATGGCATCGGCTATAACTCAGCAGCTATCGAGCTCTTACTTCCAACATATGGAGAAGAGCTGGGCCTGAAGGGTAAGGTTTGCAAGAACTGGATCTTGAATCCGCATCCAACGATGATTCCCGCTATGGAAAAGGGTTGGGTGGAGAGCATGTTCACCTTTGGCGGTGAAATCGGCATGGAGCGCTACACAGAAGCACGTTCGGATATTTTCCCGATCGGTCCTGACGGGACCATGCGTTCAAATCGAGCCTTCGCGCAGATCGCAGGGCTTTACGGCATAGATCTTTTCCTGGGCGCAACGCTTCAGATGGACTATCTTGGCAACTCATCTACTGTAACCAGCGGACGTCTGACCGGCTTTGGCGGCGCTCCCAACATGGGGCACAACACCCTGGGACGCAGACATACATCAACGGCCTGGCTGGACATGATGCCCAATCCGGGGAATTCCCTGCAAAGAGGCAAGAAGCTCGTCGTACAGATGCTTGCCAGTCAGGGTCGCTTCGGCTATAACTTCAAGCCTGAGCTTGATGCAGTCAAGATCGGTGAAGAAAGCGGCTTCGATGCGCCGCCGGTTATGATCTACGGCGAAGACGTCACCCATGTAGTTACTGAGCAAGGTATTGCCTATCTCTACCAGGCTGAAAGTGAAGAAGAGCGCAGAGCTCTGTTAGCTGCAGTAGCACAAGAAACACCGCTGGGTGAGTATGCAAGCAAAGCTGAGATTGAAAGATTGCGCAAGAAAGGAAAAGTAGCCTTGCCGGATGATATGCAGATTGATCCGACTACTGCAACACACGACAGACTGGCAGCCAAATCACTTGACGAACTTGTCGAATGGTCAGGCGGCCTGTATGAGATTCCCGCAAGTTTTAGAAAATAGGAAATTATACTTTAGATAGAGGAGGACGAGCTTTGTTGACTGAAAAACAAAAAGAGCTGGTCGAGGTAAAAGAAAAACTTAGGCAAGGTGGAGGCGAAAAAGCGATCGAACGCCAGCACGATCGTGGCAAGATGACAGCACGCGAGCGCATAAATGTGCTGCTCGACGACAAAAGTTTTGTCGAGACCGGAATGTTTGTCAAGCACCGTTCCACCCAGTTCGGTATGGATGGAAAGAATGCTCCCGGAGATGGCGTAGTTACAGGCTACGGCACTATCGATGGTCGTCAGGTTTGCGTGACTGCGCAGGACTTCACCATCATCGGCGGATCACTCGGAGAAATGCATGCTGATAAAATTGTTAAGACACAGGAATTGGCTCTGAAAATAGGCTGTCCGATTATTTCAATTAACGACTCCGGAGGCGCCCGTATCCAGGAAGGTGTTGATTCACTTGCCGGTTACGGACGTATTTTCTTCAACAACACCAAGGCATCAGGTGTGATTCCGCAGATCTCGGTTATTATGGGTCCCTGTGCCGGAGGTGCTGTTTATTCGCCCGCACTGACAGACTTTGTCTTTATGGTAGACAACACCAGTGAAATGTTTATTACCGGACCGGAGGTTATTAGGGCCGTGACCGGTGAAGAAGTATCAGCACAGGAACTCGGCGGCTCGATGACCCACAACAGCATCAGCGGTGTAGCCCAGTTCAGGGCTGCGAATGAGGATGAGTGCTTTGCACAGATCCGCCAGCTTCTGAGCTATCTGCCCCAGAATAATATGGAAAAAGCAGAGAGATACGGCAGCGATGCAGATCCCAATGCCATGCAGGAATCCTTGAACAGCCTGATACCGGATGATCCTCGCACACCCTATGATATGAAGGATCTGATTTACAGCCTGGCTGATAACGGTGATTTCATGGAAGTACAGCCTTACTACGCTCAGAATATGATCGTCGGCTTCCTGAGACTGAACGGTGAAAGCATTGGTGTCATCGCAAATCAACCGCGCGTTCTGGCTGGCTGTCTCGATATTAATGCTTCAGATAAGGCTTCACGTTTTATCCGTATGTGTGACGCTTTCAATGTTCCGCTTCTGACTCTTGTTGACGTTCCGGGCTTCTTGCCGGGCACTGAACAGGAGTACGGCGGCATCATCAGGCACGGAGCGAAAATGCTTTATGCTTACAGTGAAGCTACAGTGCCGAAAGTAACTTTGATCACCCGCAAGGCCTATGGTGGAGCTTATATTGGTATGTGCTCCAAGCATCTCGGTGGTGATATAGTACTGGGATGGCCCAACGCTGAGATTGCTGTTATGGGTGCTGAAGGTGCTGCCAATATTATTTTTGCAAGAGAGATTAGAGCAGCTGATGATCCGGAAGCTAAGCGCCAGGAGAAAATTGACGAATATTCCGAATCGATGATGAATCCATATGTAGCGGCTGCAAGAGGCTATCTTGATGATGTTATTCTGCCTGAAGAAACCAGACAGCGCCTGATATCTTCCTTTGACACACTCCGTGGCAAACGCAGCTCCGTACCTGCTAAAAAGCATGGAAACATTCCCTTGTAAAGGAGATCGAATATATGGATTTTCAAAACTTGAGTTTCTTAGAAAGCGTTTTCTTTTCGCTATTTTCGGTAGTAGTTGTCTTCCTGGTACTCTTAATTATCTCTTACATGATTGACCTGATAAAAATTCTCCTTTATCGAAAGAGAGACAAAAAGGATGATGTCAAGCCCGACGATGTCAAGCCGGATGACACCGGCCCGGTTTTGCGTGAAGAAGCACCCGAAGCTGTAGACAAAGCGGATAGCAGGACAACGGCCATTATTGCGGCAGCAATATCTACCTTTTTTGGGAAAGACAGCCGCTTTGTTATTACAAATATCAGCCGCCATAAGGCGCCGCTGTCCGACTGGGAAGCAGCGGGTATTCTAGATTCACAAAGACGTTCGTTATAGAAGGGAATATGAAGAAAATGACCAAAACATTTCGTATAGTAATTGACGGCGTGGAATACCACGTCGATGTAGAAGAACTTTCCAGCGGAAATACCGGAACAGCGGCACCCGCACCACGCAGCGCACCGGCTCCTGTAGTCTCAAGTGCACCGGCACCGAAGCCGGCTCCTTCCGCCCCTGCAGCTCCGGCAGCCAAGCCTGTCGCAGCTGGTGCAGAAGCAGTGCTTGCTCCTCTGCAAGGTAAAATTTGGCAAGTTCCTGTTAATAGCGGGGATAGCGTCAAAGCCGGTGATACCCTCGTTGTTATTGAAGCCATGAAAATGGAAAATGAAATAGTTGCTCCACATGATGCAGTTGTCGGTGAGATTCATGTCAAAAAAGGTGATGCTGTTAAATCAGGAGATCTGCTTGTTAGCTTGCAGTAGGAGACCACTATGCTAGATATGATTGTTGATTTTTTAAAGAGTACCGG
>JAAYEX010000244.1 GCA_012728535.1 Clostridiaceae bacterium
CTTTTCATCTGATCCGACAAAGCCGGGTGCATAGAATCGTACCTGGCACCAATTATGGGTGCATAGAATCGTGCCTGGCACCAACTTTGGGCACCAATTATGCAAAAAAATTGCAGGCTGAGAGAGCGGTGAAACTCTGTCAGCCTGCTTTTTCTTTTTTTTAAAGATCGCTTGCTTCTGCAGCAATCTTATTCAGGAGTCCGCCTGCTTTGATGGTTGCAACCTGGTCTTCATCGAGGCTGTGACTGGCAGTGAATTCGGTGCCCTTGGTCAGGTTTTTTACCGTGAAAGAAAGCCCGGGACTCAAGTTCACGACATCCTGTATTTCCAGCTCATCAAGCAGGTCGATCGAATCATAGGCGGATTCATCTTCAAAGACAAAAGGTATGATGCCTGCGTTGATCAGGTTTTGCTGATGGATGCGGGCGTAAGTTTTGGCGATGACGGCACGGATGCCAAGATGCAAGGGGGCCAGCGCCGCATGTTCGCGGGAAGACCCTTGCCCATAGTTAGAGCCGGCGATAATAATTCCGCCACCATACTCCTTGCAGCGGGCAGGGAAGTGCTCGTCCAGCGGTTCGAAACAGAATTCGGAGATTTTCTCGATATTGCTGCGGAAAGGCAGGACCATGGATCCGGCCGGTGCTATATGATCGGTCGTGATATTATCGCCGACCTTGATCATGACCTGTCCTTTGATTTCACTCAGAGCCTTGCCCAGCGGAACAGATTTGATATTAGGTCCTTTTACTATCGGTTTTTCAGGATCCAGGTCAGGCAGGATGACCATGGAATCATCAATCAGAAAAGAATCAGGCAGGCCGGTTTTTTCATAAGGCGTCCCGGTCGCATCAGTTATATAGCCGGTGAGAGCAGAGACAGCCGCGGTTTCAGGAGAGACCAGAAAAACCCGGGCATCCATGGTCCCGCTCCGTCCCTTGAAGTTCCTGTTGAATGTCCTCAAAGACACAGCTCCGCTGGCCGGTGATTGGCCCATACCGATACAGGGACCACAGGTGGATTCCAGAAGCCGGGCGCCGCTGGCGATGAGATCAGACAGGGCACCGCTTTCTGCCAGCATCTTCAGCACTTGTTTTGAGCCGAAAGAAATCGTCAGCGAGACATCGGGGTGTACAGTCTTGCCACGCAGGATGGCAGCTACATTGCTAAGATCGGTAAAACTTGAATTAGTGCAGGAACCGATGCAGACCTGATCAACCTTTGTCGAGGCGTAATCTTTTACCGGATGGATGTTGTCGGGAGAGTGAGGTGCTGCGAGCAGGGGTTCCAGGAGGTCGAGATTGATCTCCATGTATTCGTCATAGACAGCGCCTTCATCAGGAGCTAGCGCCAGGTAGTCACCGGCACGTCCCTGTTTTTCCAAAAACTCCAGGGTGTTTTCGTCGGAGGGGAAGAGTGAGGTGGTTGCGCCCAGTTCGGCTCCCATGTTTGTGATGGTACTGCGTTCAGTGACGGAGAGTTCCTTGATACCGGGGCCGGAATATTCAAAGATCTTGCCGACACCGCCCTTGACAGTTTTTTCTTCCAAAACCTTAAAAATAATATCCTTGGCAGTAACACCGTGCTTCAGCTTTCCTGTCAGCCGGACGCCGACGATTTCCGGCATTTTGATACTGTAGGGGATTCCGGCCATGGCCGCTGCTACGTCAAGGCCGCCGGAGCCGATGGCGATCATGCCCATGGCACCACAGGTCGGCGTATGCGAGTCGGAGCCCAGCAGAGTTTCACCGGGTATGGCGAAGCGTTCCAGATGGAGCTGGTGGCAGATGCCGTTGCCGGCTTTTGAAAAATTTACACCGTAACGGTTGGCGACGGTCTGCAGGTACTTGTGATCATCGGCATTCATGAAACCACTCTGCAGTGTGTTGTGGTCGACATAGCTGTAGGCCTTGGTCCTGACCCAGTCGACGCCCATCCGTTCAAACTGCAGGTAGGTCATAGTGCCGGTTGCGTCCTGGGTCAGGGTCTGGTCGATTTTCAGCCGGATCGGCGTGCCGGGCTTAAGGTCGGTGGGCTCAGCCAGATGCTTGTATATAATTTTCTGAGCGAGGCTCATTTTCATAGATTATTACTCCTTAGTTTAAACTGAGATATTTTCGAGTTATTAATATATACTAGTACATTAGCTTAAATATACAAAATTAATTTTAGGAGTAGTGATGTTATGAATAATCGCCTGGATTTGATATTTCAGAAAGCTCTGGAGTCTCAAAAGATTTCCGACGCCTTGTACAAGAAGTACGATGTTAAGAAGGGTTTGCGTAATGAAGACGGCACGGGAGTGCTGGTCGGACTGACGCGGATTTGCGACGTTGAAGGCTACAGGAGACGTGAAGACGGCAGCAAGGAAGATATCCCGGGTGAGCTCTATTACCGGGGCTTTCCCCTGGAGGCTGTCTACAGGCGGGTAGCGGAAAATGTGCACACGGGATATGAAGAGATCGCTTTTCTTTTGCTCTTCGGTTACTTACCTGATGATGAAGATCTGAAAGTTTTTAAAGAAACCCTGCGTGCGCATTATCAGCTGCCGCAAACCTTTCTTTTAAATAATATTCTCAAGGCCTCCTCCTTGAATACGATGAACAAAATACAATCCTCGCTTTTGTTCATGTATGCGGATGAAGACAATCCCGATGATTGTTCAGCTGAGAACCTGCTCCGCATCGGGCTTTCGATTATTGCAAAACTCCCGGCGATTATGGTTTATTCACACCAGGTGAAAAACTATCACGACCAGGGGACCAGTCTTGTTGTTCACCCGATCCGCCACGATCTTGATCTGGCCGAGAGTATTCTCTACCTCCTGCGCGGTGAGGGAAAATACACCCAGGATGAGGTTATGCTGCTCGACCTAATGATGATTTTGCATGCTGACCACGGCGTGGGCAATAACTCCACCTTCGCCAGCCTGGTTGTTTCCTCGACCGGAACAGACCTGTATTCATCGTTTTCTACGGCGGTCGGTTCTCTGAAAGGCCCCAAGCACGGCGGCGCCAATATCACCTGCAAGCACATGATGGATGCCATCATTGCTGAAGTCGGTCTGGATGCGACTGATGAGGAGATTCGCGCCATTGTCAAGCGGATTCTGGCCAAAGACTTTTTTGACCAAAGCGGTCTTATTTACGGAATCGGCCATGCGGTCTACACGATCTCGGATCCGCGTTGCTTGCTTTTGATGGAAAAAGCTGTTGAGGTGGCTGAACTTGCCGGCCGCAACAAAGAGCTCCAGTTTTATAATCGTTTTGAAAAGATTGCTGTGGCCTATCTCAAGGAGAGCAAGGGGATCAACATTTGCGCCAACGTGGACTTTTACAGCGGCATGATCTATGACATGATGCAGATTCCCGAAGACCTTTATACGCCGATGTTTGTTACGAGCCGGGCTATCGGCTGGCTGGCTCATATTTTAGAAGAAAAAGTTAACAGCGGCCGTATTATCCGGCCCGCAGGCAAGTATGTAGGAGAAAAATTCCATGAGAACAATAACGCTGTTTAGAGGCGACGGTATCGGTCCGGAACTAACGGAAAGTGTACTCAGCATTTTCCAGGCCTTAAAGCTACCGCTGGAGTTTGAACAATTCGATGCCGGACTGACTTCTTTTGAAAAAACGGGAGACCTGCTTCCGGCCGAGGCCCTGGAGTCGATCAGAAAGAACAAGGTCTTCCTGAAGGCACCGATTACGACACCGGTCGCCAGTGGCTTTCGCAGCATCAATGTGGCTTTGCGCAAAGAATTCGATCTTTACGCCAATATACGGCCGGCCAAATCTCTTCCGCAACTGAAGACGCGTTATAAGGATATTGACATTGTTATTTTTCGTGAAAATACGGAAGACCTCTATATCGGTGAGGAAGAAATGGTTTCTGCTGACGAAGCTATCGCTATCAAGCGGATCACCCGCCCTGCTTCGCAGAGGATTATAAGGCTGGCTTTTGACTATGTTCGCAGGCTGGGGCGAAAAAGGCTGACTTGCGTCCACAAGGCGAATATCCTGAAATATACGGACGGGCTTTTCCTGGAAGAGTTTCGGCGAATCAGTGAGGACTATCCGGATGTTGAGGCCAATGACCTGATTGTTGATAATGCTGCCATGCAGCTGGTTATGAATCCTGAAAGCTTTGACGTCATGGTGATGCCCAATCTCTATGGGGATATTTTGTCGGATATCACGGCCGGTCTGATCAGCGGACTCGGTTTATTGCCCAGCGTCAACCGCAATGAGGAATATGCCATGTTCGAAGCTGTCCACGGATCTGCGCCTGATATTGCCGGTCAAAACAAGGCCAACCCGACTGCTTTCATTCTCAGTGCCTGCATGATGCTGGAACACCTGGGTTATCCGGATGAGGGCGTCAGGCTGCGACGCGCCATCGCCCGAACCTACGAAAAGATCGAGGATCGCACGGCCGATGTCGGCGGCACAGCCGGTACGCGAGAGTTTACTCAGGCAGTGATCAGAAATCTGAACTGAGGTCCGGTGCATCAAAGTGTGCCTGGCACCAAACTATGAATCAAATCGTACCTGGCACCGATCTATGCACTGCATCAAATCGTACCTGGCACCAAACTATGCACTAGCGGTCTTCCAACTCTGTGCTCAGGCTGATAC
>JAAYEX010000245.1 GCA_012728535.1 Clostridiaceae bacterium
ACACCGTTCAGGAACGTCTGAATGCACTCTACGTTGGTCAGCCTTCAAGAACCGCCCAGTACTAATCCGCCCTGATACTTACAGCAGAAATTGATTTTTAATTAAGAAAAAATCCGAATAAAGAAACGAGCTATTTTCCCCCACAGTGAATTCCAGTTGTAAACCATGGGATCAGTGTGGGGGTAATATTTTATCATGCGAAAAATATAGACTCCCAGATAAAGGGCAATAATTGCAAGAGCCAGGATGTCCATCAGTCGCCGGGGAATCGGATTACGCCATTCTTTTCCTTGCTTTCTTCTGATGAATTTGAATATTTCCGTTCCCAGGACAAGCAGCAAAATAAGCAGGGAAAGAATGATCAGAGGATGCATGAATAAAGCCTCTCTCAGCCTGCCTTGAAAGAGCAAAACTGCTGCTCTGCTGCTGCCGCAGCCGGGACAGGGGAAGCCGATAACCGAAGATATTGCACAGCCACTGCCATAAAATTCCATTGAAAAGGAAAGCAGTGCCAGGCCCACAAGCAGGGGGAGCAGCCATCTGCGGCCGGATCTGTTGTCCGTATATATTGTTTGGGTCTCCTGGTCCATGTCTCAATCCCGACAAATAGTCTGCCATCACTGTCTAAATAATGATATATTAACTGCATAAATTAGTCATTCATCAACAAGAATGCGGGGGAGTCGTCTATGGACCAAGCTAATTATGATCTGGCGGTAAAATTACGTCATGAACTGCATGCACACCCGGAACTGGCCAATCAGGAAGTGTGGACAAAAGCACACCTGATCAAGTTTCTGGAGGACCACAGCAGTCTGGAGATAGTAGACAGGGGCCGCTGGTTTTATGCCATCTACCATGCGGGGGCGGACAGGAAAAACATTGCCTTCCGGGCGGACATCGACGCTATACCTCAGCCTGAGTATCTTGATCTTCCCTATGCATCCAAAATTCCTGGCGTGTCCCACAAGTGCGGACACGAGGGACATGCGGCAAGCCTGGCCGGTTTTGCACTAGAAATTGACCAGTACGGTGCTGACCACAATGTTTTCTTCCTCTTTCAACATGCTGAGGAAACCGGTGACGGTGCCGCTGAGGCTTCAGTTTTTATCAAAGAAAACAAGATCGATGAAATTTTCGGCTACCACAATATGAATGATGTGGCTTTTAAGGCTATCGGTGTGAGAGATGGAATCATTTTCTCTCCTTCAAGCGGTTTGGTCATTCATATGGAAGGGGCGCCCTCCCATGCCAGCATGCCGGAAACAGGCAGAAATCCTGCTTTTGCCATCGCTCAGCTGGTAAATTCACTGGAGGACCTAACCTCTCCGGACCAATATAAAGGGAGGGTTCTTTGTTCCGTTATTCAGATAGCGGTCGGCGAGAGGGCTTTCGGCTCGAATGCCAGCCGGGGAGACCTCCTGCTTACTGTGCGTGCCACTTACGAAGACGATCTTAATTCTCTGTTGAGAAAAATCGAAGACCGGGCCCACCACCTGGCTGACAGGGACGGCTTAGAGCTGACTTTAGAATACGTCGATGCTTTCCCGGAAACCAGGAATCATACTGAGAGCAATGATAAGGTCAGGCGGGCAGCTGAGAATCTGTCTTTTGATTTGGTGGAGCTCAAGGATCCTATCAGGAGCTCAGAGGATTTCGGCTACTATACCAAGTTGGCACCGGGCGCATTTTTCCTCATCGGCAATGGCGAGGATTATCCTGCGGTCCATACCAAGGAATACGACTTTCGGGATGAGCTGATAGCGGTTGCTTCCGATATGTTCAGAGAACTGTTGCGGCTGCAGTAAGACATCTGAAATTACTGCAAGAGAAAGGGCGCCGGCCTGTCTCCTCCGGTAGAAGAAGTGGCACCGACGCCCTGTTTATAAACATAAGTATACTGGTTTTTTCAAGACAGCTCAAGTCTTAGTTCATGTATTTGTTTGTTATTTGACCAGATGATCCAGTCTGGCGAAACGGTGTACTTCATCTGCCAGATCATCATCTTTCCACTCAACTTTTTCAATTTTGACAGCGCTGACCTTATACTCGCCGGTCAGGGTGACGGGATCGTAGGCAGCCTGGGTCAGCTCGTTTACCGGTGTTTCAAGGTAATGGAAGGTCATGAACATCATGCCCGGCTTTACCTTGTCAGTAATCTCAATGCGGGTGACAACACTGCCTCGGCGGCTGGTGACCCGGATCAGATCGCCCGCTTCAAGACCATATTCTTCTGCTTCCTGTGGATTGATTTCCGCTTCCTCGTAGGGATGGATTGAATCCAGGAGCTTGGAATAACGTGTCGTCACATTGTAGTGGCCGAGCTTGCGACCGGTGCTGAGCAGGATCGGATAATCCTCATTGACAAGTTCTGCAGGTCCCTCATATTCGACCGGAATCATGCGGGCTCTGCCGCCGGGGAAGACACCCTTGTGCAGGAACTTGGTTCCGGGGTGACTTTCGGTGGGGCAAGGCCACTGCAAGCCGTTTTCTTCGTCCAGGCGCTTATAGGTCATGCCGCGGTAGGATGGTGTAGTTGCGCGAACTTCTTCAAAGATATCTTCAGCATCCCTGAAGTCGAAGCCGGGTGCGCCCATCTTTTGAGCCAGCTCACAGATGATTTCCCAGTCAAGCCTGGCTTCACCGGGCGGATTTACAGCCTTGCGGACTCTTTGTACGCGGCGCTCTGAAGCTGTGAAAGTTCCATCTTTTTCCGCATAACAAGTGGCGGGCAAAACTACATCAGCAAATTTAGCAGTTTCGGACATGAAGATCTCCTGCACGACCAGGAAATCCAAGGCTGCCATAGCTTTTTTGACATGGTTGGCATCCGGGTCTGAGAGAACGGGGTCTTCGCCCATGACATACATGGCATGAACTTTGCCTTCAACAGCGGCATCAATCATTTCAGGAATGCGCAAGCCGTCTTTCGGGTTCATCGCCACGCCGTAGAAGTCGGAGAAGAATTTAATCGCCTTCTCGTTTTCCACCCCCTGATATCCGGGATAAGTGTTAGGCAGAGCTCCCATATCGCAGGCCCCCTGCACGTTGTTCTGGCCGCGCAGAGGATTGATGCCGGCATATTCGTAGCCGACATGGCCGGTAACCAGTGCCAGATTGGCCAGGTTCATAACATTGGAGGTGCCTGTGGTGTGCTCTGTAATACCCAGGGTGTAGTAAATACCGGCTTTTGCTGTCTGAGCATACATTCTGGCTGCTTCATAGAGGTCCTCTTCTGAAATGCCGGTGATTTCCGAGACAATATCCGGAGTGTAGCGCTCGACTGTTTCAGCCAAATCTTCAAAACCGCTGGTGCGTTCTTCGATATATTCCTTTGCTTCCCAACCTTCGCGCAGGATGATGTGGATCATGCCGTTAATCAGTGCAGCGTCACTACCTGACTCCAGTGGCAGATGCAAATCCGCCATTCTGGCCAGTTCGGTCTGACGCGGATCGACAACGATCAGCTTGGCTCCCTTGAGGACAGCCTGCTTCATCTTATTTCCGATAATCGGGTGAGCTTCAGTTGTGTTGGAGCCGATGACGAAAATGAGATCGGATCCGAGTACTTCGTTGACGGAGTTTGACATCGCTCCGCTTCCTAGCGTGGCTGCAAGACCTGCAACCGTCGGGGCGTGTCAGGTACGTGCGCAGTGGTCAATACTATTAGTACCGATCACCGCGCGCATGAATTTCTGTAATACGTAATTATCCTCGTTGGTACAGCGGGCTGAAGACAGGGCCGTGATTGAGTCAGGACCGTGTGCCGCCTTAATTTCCGCCATTCTCTTGGCCGTATAGCTGAGAGCCTCCTCCCAGGAGGCAGGCCGGAGCTCGCCGTCTTTTCGAATCAGTGGTGTAGTCAAACGTTCTTCGGAACTGATGAAGTCGGTATGGAAGCGACCCTTGACACACATTTCCGCTCCATTAATGGGTGCATCTTCACAGGGTGTTACACCGACAACCTTGTTATTTTTAACATCAACGTTTAAATCAAAATTACAGCCGGTACCACAGAAGGGGCAGGTTGTCCGTACCTTTTTCAAATCCCAGGGACGATAACCGCCCAGCTGCTTGTTTTGCAGGGCTCCGGTCGGACACATGGAGATGCACTGGCCGCACATGCGGCAGATATCTCTGTTGATCGGCTGGTCAAAGGCTGTAGTGACAGTGGATTCAAAACCGCGGCCGACAAACTCATAAGTACCGGTGACCTGGATTTCGTTGCAGACGCGCACGCACTTGCCGCACTTGATGCACTTGTCCTGATCCCTGATCATGATCGGGTTCATATCGTCGATAGTGAAATGGGTCTGAGCTCCGATATAGCTCGGGTTTTTGACATCATACTCGTAACAGAGTTCCTGCAAATCACAAGATCCGACTTTGTCGCAGGGGAGGCAGTCTGTGGGGGGATTGCTGATCAGAAGATCCA
>JAAYEX010000029.1 GCA_012728535.1 Clostridiaceae bacterium
GTGTAACTGTCCTTGTGGACATCAATTCCTACGTAAACTATACTTTTCATGAGTGACCTCCAATTATCTGCGGTAATTCTCCGCTGTATTGTTTTCTTACATTCACAGTATAACGAGTAAACCCGCGTTACTATGATTGTGAGGTCACTTCATATTGTCTTAGGTGCCTGGCACCTAAGTTGTTAGAGAAAAAATAACTTTTTAGTATTAATTCAAATTGTGCAGACTCAGTCTATGGAACGGTTAACCTATTATTAAGTCGTTATTCCACTGCTTAGATGGATAAATCCCACTTGCGATGAATACTCCAAAAAGCAAATGCCTTTCCAGTCTTCATAAAGAAATTTAGGCGATCTTATCTATAGAAAAGATTAGTGAATCATCCTTAGCAAACTGGCTGATAAACAATTCGTCATCCATTTGAAACAGATAGTAATTGATCTGATTTTCGTCTTTGTCAAATAGACTGTACCTATATCTCTCGGAGTATTCGTTGAAGAATGTCATCAATTGCTCGTCTTCTTCATGATATTTCGATCTGATAAATTCATCAGTAAGTTTGTCTTTGATGAATTTAATATCAGTCCACTGCATAGTGCTGCTGTCAGGGAAGATGATACTAAGATAATCATCTTTGATAATCACTTTAGTACCTGCTTTCATTTCCCTTATAGAATCTTTAGTAGCAGAAGAAATGCCACCGACATAGACGACATCTTCAATAGTGTACTCAGCAGTTGGCAGTTCAGTTCTTTGGCTGCATCCTAGCAGAATAAGCCCAGATACAAGCAGAAGAGCGAAAGATATTAACACAAGCTTTTTTTTCATGATCCTGATCCTCCTTGTTTTGGTACGAGTGCTCCAAGAGGAAGATTCACTTAAATTTACTTCCAGAAAGAGCAAGTGTATGAGCCTTCAGCATACGGGCAATCCAAGATATTGTGAGAATACATTCCAAGATTGCCCCATTTTGAATAAATCTTAACGTTGTACATACTCGCGCCAACATAAACAACCCTGCCAGAATGGTTCGCGATATTACCGTAATAAACTTTGCTCCCTGCTTGAGCTATACCACTAGTATAACTACCATCTGTCATGTAGACGTTTGGATTATTTATCCAATGCTTATTTGTTGAACTTGTTGAGTGCCAAGCATAAGAATGGCAATTATATGATGGGTACTCTTCTCTCAGTGGGTCTGCGTTGGGGTAGGCGAGCTTTAATTCGTCATTATAGTAGTTCGCCTGGGCGGGTGTTAAGCCATGATCAAACCAAGATAAATTATAGAGAGTAGACACAGGTGTGCCCATTGGTGTATAAACAGTACTGGTTGAATATTGGGGATTAACTGGATTTTGATTAATTGCATTCAATTCAGACAGTGGTTTCTCATTCAATTCAGACACTGGAATCTCATTCAATTCAGTCAGTAAATCTCATTCAATTCAGACAGTGGATTCTCATTTCAATTCATACAGTGAACCTCCTCGTTACAATGAAGAAAAACTATGTAACGGAGGAGAGAAATGTCAAGGAGTTTACATGAAATGAAAATCAGAGAAGCTTTAAGATTGAAAGCGGCAGGATTGAACAACTCCCAGATTGCCGAAAGTGGGACGGTAGGAGCTGCCAGATCTACTATTGTTGAGTTGTTTAAGCGCTGCGAGCTGGCAGGGATTGATGCAGAAAAAGCAGCCAAGATGACCGACAGTGAGCTCAGAGCACTGCTTTATCCTAGAAATAGCGAATCAGGACGTGCTCGCCAACATTTGAATGAAGAGCGTTGGTACCAGGAAGTTCTTAAAGGTTCAGATCGTCTCAGCTGCTGGGAACAATACCTTAGTGAAGAACCTGGAGGCATGAGCTATCCTCAGTTTTGCCGGCGCTTGAAACAATACGGTTTCGAACAGGGAGAAGGACTTAGCTATCCCAAGCAAATAAAGCCAGGCGAGGTCATGGAAACAGACTGGTCTGGTGAGACACTGACTATTGTATACGATCAGGACAAAGATAAATTTTTAAAAGCACACTTTTTTGTTTCCATATTAGGTTTTAGTGGCAAGATCTTCTGCCGTGCCTATCCGAACGAAAAAACAGAAGCATGGATAGATGCTCACAGCAGAGCACTGGAGTATTATGGCGGTGTTCCGCGAATTGTAACTCCCGACAACACTAAGACAGCTATTACAAACTCTCATAGATACGAACCGACGAAAAACCCAAATTTTATGTTTTGGGCACA
>JAAYEX010000246.1 GCA_012728535.1 Clostridiaceae bacterium
GGCTACGATCCTGACCTTGTAATTGAAGAGGTATCACGCGTGATCCTGGCCACCCAACGTGATGACGATTTCGAGGAAGTCAGGCCGGATGATCCCTTTTTGCAGGAACTACGGGCAGAGAATCAAAGCATGATGGACCTGCTGGCAGACCTGCGCCCTCTCTTTCGTCAGGAAAGAACGGAAGAACGGGATCGTGAGATCGTCGAGACCATGCAGGCTTTGCGTCAGGTCAGAGCACATTTTGTCAGATTGCAGAATATTTTCTTCCCCACTCTGGAGCAAAAACACGAAGCACTGTCGGGCCTGCAACTGTTATGGGCCTGGCATGACAAGGCGGAAGAAATCCTGGAGCAGTCCTTGGCGACCTTTGCTGATCCTAAAATGAAGACCGACCAGTTAAACCGGATGGCGGGAGAACTGTTCGGATCCTATGCCAGCATGCCCTTCAAAGAAGAGCGCCTGCTCTATACCGTGGCTGAGAAGTTGCTGGATGAGGAGGACTGGCAAGCCATGTACCAGCAGTCGCGTGCCTATCCCACGGCCTTCGACATCCGCAAAGAAGTTGAAGAGGTCGATTTTTCCGGGCTTAAGGCGGATGCCGCCCTGGGTCTGTTCAGTACCGGTACCGGCAGCATGAGCTTTGAGCAGTTGAATCTGGTTTTGAATAATCTGCCGGTTGACTTCACCGTGGTGGATGAGAATAACCGGGTACTCTACTTTAACAATCCACCCCACAGGATCTTCCCGCGCAGCCCTGCAGTGGTCGGGCGCGAAGTGAAGAATTGCCACCCTCCCAGGTCGCTGGATAAGGTCGATGAGATTGTCGATGCCTTCCGCGATGGCAGCCAGAGCCACGCCCGTTTCTGGATCACAGTCAAAGAGAGAAAACTGCTGATTGAGTATTTCGCCTTACGCGATGCTGACGGAAACTACCGGGGAGTGCTGGAAGTGAGCCAGGATATCACGGACCTGCAGTCTCTGGAAGGAAACCGTCGCCTGACTGAGTGGCAGGCTTAGCCTATGCCTTTTCGGACATCGCCCTCTTCAAAAGTGAATTCACCCCCGCAGGCATGTTGTACACGCCGGTCTTCATTTTTTGAAAAAACTAACCGGCGAAGTATTGATTGCCGGCCTTATCCTGCAAAAATCTTCGCTTAACCTTCAGCTTGGCTGCTTGTTCAAAGAGACGATAGCCTTCCGCCTGACAGGCGGGACAGGCCTGCCGAGGAATCTGCACACCGATCAGACTGTCGCCTCGGTCGTTGGTGGAATGGATGGTATTGACACCGGGACAGTCGCTGCAGACCTTGAATTCCTGCTGCTGACTTTCCATAATACCGGCTGTATCGTAATAAACCTGACGTGGCAGGGTGACTTTCTTCATTCCTTTAAACTTTTCTTCCGCCAGCTTTTCCCTGTTTTTCCATTTTTCCAAAACCTGACGCGAAACCTCTTCCACCTGGCGAGTGACCCGGAGGCTTTGCCGCCAGCTGCCCTCATGGTAGTCAGGCTCGCGCACACCTGAATAATCCAGACCCGCCATGGCCAGGACTATGCCCAGATTAACCTAGGGCAGGGCACCTTCGATCGAGTAACCGCCCTCCAACACTGCCACATCAGGATTGAGTTTTTCGTTCAAAAGAGCATAACCCTGGGCTGAAAAGTTCATATTGGTCAGGGGGTCAGTGTAATGATTATCCTGGCCTGCCGAATTGATAATCAGGTCCGGCTTGTAGTCGTCAAGAACCGGCAGGACCAGCTTGTCGATCACGTGGAGAAATCCTTCGTCGCCGGTATTAGGCGGCAGGGGGATGTTGAGATTGTAGCCGTAGGCACCGGGACCGCCCAGCTCGTCTATATCACCCGTGCCTGGGTAGAGTGTACGCCCATCCTGATGAAAAGATATGAAGAGGGTGTCGGGATCGTTCCAGTAGATATCCTGGGTGCCGTCGCCATGATGACAATCTGTGTCGACGATGGCGACGCGTAAATCCGGATATTTCTGCCTGATATATTCAAGTCCGACCGCCTCGATGTTTATGATGCAAAAGCCGCGGTCACCGTAGCTGACCCGTTGAGCATGGTGGCCCGGAGGCCGCACCATGGCGAAGGCCTTATCCGTTTCTCCCGACATGACTGCGTCCAGGGCACGCATGGCACCGCCGGCAGCGATATAATGCGATTCGGTCACGATGGAGCCGGCATCAGGATAGGCGAAGTGCACCCTTTCCACATCAGCCGCCTCGGCCAAGGCAGGGTTAAAAAAATGAATTCCCTCGATGTCTCCGACACCTTCCTCAAAGATTTGATCCCGGGTATAGAGCAGCCTTTCTTCACGTTCCGGATGTGTGGGTGAAATAGCCCAGTCAAAAGCCGGAAAGAAAATCAGGGCCAGTGAATTCTTAGCTTTCATGTCGGCCTCCTTCCTCTGCCGGCTGCAGTTCGTAGAGTAAGCCCGGTTTGATCTGGGCACGTACACGGATGCTTCGTTCCCGGCCCATGAAACCGCGCACCATGTTAAAAGAACTCGACTCAGTAATTTCCGCTTCAATTTGATCCGCAGGCAAGCCCATCTCAGTCACGGCCTTTGATACCGCTTTGAGGGCTATTTCCTCCGCCTCCTCCAGAGTGAAGGATTTGTCGATACTTTCGTAGATACCGAGTTCCGGTATGGAAAGGATACGGCGTTCAGTGTTGGCATAGAGAGAAATCTCTGTCGTCGGCCTGGCCAGAGCGGCACCGATAGCGTTAGCGATCTTATAATTTCCCGGGAAATTGATTTCCAGACTGGAAGCTTGGTGTAGGGGCTCGGCCAGAGCTTTGGCAGGCCCTCCGATCAGCTTTATCGACCCGGGAGTGATTCTCCGACCCGCGAGCAAGTCTCTGATTGTGTAGACAGGACTGCTGTTGATGCGCGCAAGAATAGAGTCGATCGTTTGCATGATACTGTCGCAGAAAAGTGTGACTATCTTTCTCGCACAGACCTCAGTTTCCAAACCCAGTTCAGCTGCGAAGACGGCCAAAGCCTCTTCTGCCTTTTGCGGGTATTTGCCTCTCATCAGGCCCAGGTAAACCAAAGCATCTGTGGGGGTGAGGTCATCACCGCCGAAAGCCACGGCGGGGCCCTGCCGGGCGGGACCGATCCTGATATCGTCCCCATCAACTCGTACCAAGCTGTCACCGCCCAGGCCGACAGACTTGCTGAAGACTGCACGCACCAAGGTCTTACGGCCGTCGATTTCTATGCCTTCAGCTTCGAACAGGGGCAGGCCTGCTGCCAGAAAAAAGATATCTGTACTGGTACCGCCGATATCGACCAGGATGGCGTCGCCTTCGATCCGGGGAAAAAGAGCAGTGATGCCGATGTAGCTGGCTGCCGGCCCGGATAGGATGGTCTCGACCGGCCGTTTCAGCGCTGAGACCAGGTCGATCGTGCCGCCGTCGGCTTTTAAAATATAAACAGGGGCTGTGATGGCTTCCCGAGCAAGTGCCTCCAGCATGCTTTCCGCGAAAGTCCGAAAAGTATCCGCAACAGCAGCGTTGAGGTAAGCAGGCTGCACACGGCGGGGGAAGTTCAATTTACCTGAAAGCCTGTGTCCCAGGGTGATTTCTTTGTATTTGTCAGCGAAAAAATCACCGATCTTTTTCTCAGTGTCTGGGTTACGTGGCGAGAATTTGCTGATGACAGCCAGACTTTCCACACCGCTGTCCTTAAAGCGTGCCCGGATGGTCTGTAATTCACTCTGTCTGAAATTATCTGTCACGACTCCGCGATGGTCGCAACTGCCGGATAGGTAATGAAGATTATTGCCCAGGCGGTCAAAATCCCAGTTTATGCCCGGACCGCTTTGGACGATGACACCGACCTTGGAGACCTTGCCTTCGACGATCGCATTTGTACAGACAGTTGTACTGAGGTGGATGCGGACAATTTCACTTTTTTCCTGACCCTCCAGCAAATCCTGCAGGCACAGCCAGATCGAGCTGAAAAGATCATTTTTTCCCAGCTCGTGCTTAACTGACTTCACCAGTGCACCTTGACGGACCAGGACACCGTCAATATGTGTACCGCCCATATCAATTGCAAGAATCATTAAAAACCGTCCTTTCCAAATACAAACCGGTCTCTTACAGTATACGACGGATTTTTTCTGGTGTCGGGCAGCCAACTAAGAAATATGGGAAGCGATTTGACATAAATATGGGAGATGAAATTACATAAATATGGGAGGTGAATTGGCATAAATATGGGAGTTGCGTTGCAGTTTGACGTTTCCGTCACCTTCTGATTAAGCAGCGGTTTTGTTTTGCTATAATAGTTTTATTAAGAAAAAAAGCGAGGATGCCGCTGTGATCACAGTTGTTGGTAGTCTGAATATGGATTTGGTGGTGCAGACCGAGCACATTCCGCGTGTCGGTGAAACAGTGCTGGCACGCGACTTGCGTCATGTAGAAGGTGGTAAGGGAGCTAACCAGACTGTTGCGGCCGCCCGCCTGGGTGGAAGGGTCAGCATGATCGGCGCAGTCGGCAGGGATGAGATGGGAGACCGCCTTATCGAGGCTTTAGAAACAGATAAGGTAAATGTCTCAGGCATTAAGCGCAGCTCTGAAGCGACCGGCATCGCCATGATTATTGTTGACGCCAATGGTAATAATGCCATAACTGTAGTCTCCGGAGCCAATCACGATATCAGTGTGCAGGACGTCCGTCAGCACGAAGACAAAATCGCCGGGTCTTCAATAGTGCTGGCCCCGCTGGAGTGCCCGCTCCAAATAGTGATGGAGGCCATGCTTTTAGCCAAAAAACACGGCTGTATCTCGGTTTTGAATCCGGCACCTGCGCAGGCGTTACCGGAAGAACTGCTGAGCCGGGTTGATATACTGACGCCGAATGAGACTGAGCTTCACATCTTAAGCGGGTTGCCAACGGACACGCTGGAAGAATGCCGGATAGCGGGTGAGAAATTAATGGAAAGCGGAATCAAGTCGCTGATCATCACCCTGGGGTCCAAAGGCTGCTATTACTTGGACAGCAAAGAATCAATATTCTATCCCAGCTATGAAGTGACTATGACAGACTCGACCGCAGCAGGCGACTGCTTCAACGGTGCCCTGGTGGCAGCGTTAAGTAAAGGCGAATCCCTGCCTGATGCCATCGACTTCGCAATGAAAGCGTCAGCTATTTCAGTAACAAGACCCGGAGCCCAACCATCGATTCCCACCCTCGATGATATGGAAAACTTTGATCTCTGGTATGAAGAGCGCCGTTTAGACAAGTAAATTTACAATCTATCTGTCATGGTATGATTTATGTGATGTCCCGGTTTACGGGGCAATATTTGATGAACTAACTGAGGTGTATATGCAAGTACAGGATTACCCCAGACAGGAATTTGTTCTGGGAGATTATTTAACGGATTTAAGATCTGAAAGCATTGTGTTAAAGACTGTAGGCTGGGAAGAAACGCCGGAAGCCATACTCGTTCAACATGTTTCCTATGATTCCCGCAAGCTGAAGAAGAACACATTTTTCATATGTAAGGGCAAAAACTTCAAACGCCAGTACCTGCTGGACGCGATCGCTCAGGGAGCAATCGCCTATCTGGCGGAAAAAGATCTGGAAGTTGAAATTCCCGGCATTATCGTGTGCGACATGCGCCGTGCCCTGACCCTTTGCGCACAGAGGTTTTTTGAATGGCCCCAGCGCAACTTGTCCATCATGGGTATCACCGGCACCAAGGGTAAATCAACAACCGTTACCTGCCTCAGAGAGATTTTTGATGCCTGGCTTAAGGACCAAAACCAGCCGCCCGCAGGTCTGATCTCGTCAATCGAGGAATTTGACGGCTTTACCAGCGAAGAGTCAGTGCTGACTACACCCGAACC
>JAAYEX010000310.1 GCA_012728535.1 Clostridiaceae bacterium
GATCAGCTCAGGAGTAAAAACACCGCCTGCTGTGAGGGTAGGCATTTTTTCAGGATAGCGGTCAAAATTCTGTACATTTTCCCAGACACTGGCCGGAGCCTGTCCAAACAAAATATCACGTTCTTCATCATTATAGGCGGTGAAAACATCATCCTCGCTGCGGTACATGCGGTCCTTTTCCAGATAGTCAGCCTCATCTCCCGCCCCTTTACAGAGCTCAGCCAAAAGCTGGTCTTCGTTCTTATCACTTGAGACTGCCCATTTAATACCGTCCAGCATGGACTGGAGTGTTGTCGCCATCGCCAGGTAAGTGTTTGTGTGAGGGTTGGGTGATCTCAGCTCAAAACGGGTTGCAAAGGGATCTTCTAGGTCTCGGATCAAGCCTACTAAAACAGTGCGGTTGCGTGAAGGGACCTCCAGCGTCCTGCCTAAAGAAGCCACTATACAGATCGGAGCCTCGTAACCTTTTTTCAGACGACGAAAGGCATCATTGCTCTGGACAATAAAGGGCGCTGTAATCTCATAATTGTGCAGGAGACCCATCAGAGCCGCGTAGCCCCAGCGCGACAGGAAATGATTCTCACCACCATCAAAGAGATTAAGTTTTTCTCCGTTAGCCAGTTTAAGCACCACACCCATATGATGATGCTCGCCCGAACCGGCTAAGCCCTCCATGGGTTTGGCCAGAAAGGTCACATCTATATCCAGTTAATTGAAAGTTTCTCTTATAATCAACTTCACGATCAGCTCATTATCCGCAGCCTGCATGGCATTATCAAAGCGCCAGTCCACTTCCAGCTGTTCCATAATGCTGCGACCGGCACCATTTCTGTTAACGCGTGATTTTACGCCGCCTACTTCCTTATGACCCATTTCCGGAGACAAGCCGTATTCCGACATTCTCATCAGGCTTCTTTCCAGTCCCGTACGGATGTCGCCCTGGGTTCTGGCCCAGTATTGTTCCTTGAGTTCCTGGGAAGTTGAAAGCTCTTCCAGTTCCAGATTATCCTCTTCAGCCCGCGCCCAGAATTCCAGTTCTGTCGCTGCTGTGATCTCCACTCCGACTACATCATCAGGGCTGATCTTTAAGGGAGCAACCGCCTCCGGATATGCCCGTATCAGCCTGAGAATTTCCTGTTGAAAATACTCTACGGCGCGCTTCAGGACGGAACGGGAATCCACCGCCTTTTCATGGTGAATGAGAAAGCAGGGGATCTTAAGTGTGCTGACAGGCCGGCCCGTTTCCGGTTCAATATTGTCCGGGTTTTGGTCCAGCCACCACTTTACAGAGGTATCCGCCCTCATATCAATCTTGGCATTATTAATACTGGCTATACCCGGTAAAACAACGGATGAGCCATCTGTACTTACAGCAATACCATGGAGGAACTCGTCAATATTTCCACGAAAGACTTCCACCGGTATCTTCGCATCGGTTTCATGTCCCATCAGATCGACACCGGCTACGGAAACGAAGCGAATCTCTGCCTGTTCGTCCAGGATACGCAATAAGCTCTCCTTGTTAAGTTCTTCCGGTGAGATAAATTTTCTGGAATATACGTGCATGCGAACACCTCTGCGCCTAGTTTTCTCTTCACAAGTTACGCCAGCTCTTTTCAGTAGTCAAGCTGTCGGCGGAAGATTATGCATTATCACGAATAAAAAGTATACGAACAGGACTCAATGTTGCTTCA
>JAAYEX010000247.1 GCA_012728535.1 Clostridiaceae bacterium
GGATTGCAGTTATCATGCAGGGGGTCAAAAACCTCTTTGAAGTTGATACAGTTCGTGCAATTCTCGACAAGGTCAGCGAAATCAGTGGCAAAGAATATGGCAAGGACAAGAAGGATGATATTGCTATACGTGTTATCAGCGATCATGTGCGTTCAGCCATGATGATGATCTCTGATGGTGTATTGCCGGGTAATGAGGGTAGGGGTTACGTTCTGAGGCGTCTGATCAGAAGGGCTGTCCGCTATGGCAGATTGCTGGAGATTAAAGAGCCTTTCCTGCGTGAATTGACAGAGGTCGCCATTACACAGTCTGTTGATTATTATCCGGAATTGAAGGATTGGGACCGTATACTGCGCGTTTTGGAGAAGGAAGAGGAGCGTTTCGGTCGGACTTTGCAGCAAGGCATGCAGATCCTGAACGAAGAAATCGACAAGGCACGCAAAGCAATGAAAGATATGTTGCCCGGTGATATAGCCTTCCAGCTCCATGACACTTTCGGATTTCCCTTAGATTTAACAGATGAAATTGCGAATGAGCGCTCACTTAAAGTCGATCGCGAACGTTTTAAGCGTTTAATGGACGGACAAAGAGAAAGAGCCCGCCGAGCCACGCAAGAAAAGGTATCTACAGCCTGGGGTGCCCTGCAAGTACCCGATGAAGTGAAAGAATTGGGCAGGACCGATTTCCTCGGTTATGATCAACTCGAAGCTGAACTGGACCTTACATTCATCCTGAAAGCTGCCGGCGACAGTAACCTGCTGGAGAGTGTTGATGAGGCCAATGAAGGTGATGAGGTCATTTTTGTCCTGAAAGCTTCACCCTTCTATGCGGAAGCAGGAGGGCAAGTCGGTGACCAGGGAGTATTCACAGCTGCCGGCAGTGGGGAATCCAGGGCGGAAGTCCTGAATACAGAGGAAACTGCCGACGGTATTTTCCTGCATAAAGTAAAAATCAATTCCGGCAGCTTTGTCAGCGGCATGAAAGTACGTGCCAGCGTTGACCGCAGGCGGCGTTTGTCCATAGCCCGAAACCACACTGCAACTCATCTCCTGCATGAAGCCTTACGCCGTGTTCTGGGAGACCATGTGGTGCAAAAAGGATCATACGTGTCTGCTGACAGACTTCGTTTTGACTTCCAGCATGAAGAGCCTTTGACTGCGGAAGAAAAAGATAGGATTGAGGAGATTGTAAATACAGCTATTCTGGACAATTATCCCGTTGTAACTGAGGTGAAGAAGCTGGAAGATGCTCGCTCTTCCGGAGCGATGGCACTCTTTGACGAAAGCTACGATGAAGAAGTCCGCGTTATTACCATAGGAGATTTCTCTTGTGAGCTTTGCGGTGGTACACACCTGAACACAAGTGGTGTAATCGGTCTTTTCTTCATTACATCCGAAGGTGGGATAGCTTCCGGAGTAAGACGTATCGAAGCTGTCACGGGTGAAGCCGCCCATGACATTGCCTTATTGACCCGGTCTGCCATCAGACAGCTGTTGAGTCGTCTGCATGTTGATCAGGTAAGCGACATATTCAGCCGACTGGAAGAAAAAGACGAACAGCTGTCCAAGCTGAATAAGATTCTGGTGTCACAACAGCAGGAAGAACAGCAGAAAGTAGTTGTTTCTCTACTGGATAAGAAAGAGAACATCGGCAATTTCGATTATATCTTTGCTGAAGTTGAAGATTTCGAGGCTGACGCTATACGCGCCGCCGGCGATCGTATGCGTGATCATCTGGGGGATAAAGCTGTTGTCTTAATAGCCTCTAAACTTGGTACTGATAAGATTATCTGGCTGGCTATGGCCGGAAAAGCTGCGATAGCTTCCGGCGTCAAGGCCGGCGAACTCATTCGTCTTGCGGCCACCATCAGCGGCGGCAAGGGTGGAGGCAGGCCGGATATGGCTCAGGGCGGCGGGAATGATCCGAATAAAATATCGGAAGCTTTCACTTCTGCTCGTAAAAGATTAGAAGAACTTGCCGGACAATAATTAAACTAATATTTTGTGAAGGAGTAGAAAATGTCACAGGACTGTATATTTTGTAAAATTGTAAGTGGCGAAATACCATCGAAAAAGATTTTTGAAAATGAAAGCATTCTTGCCTTTGAGGATGTTAATCCGGTAGCCCCGGTACATACGCTAGTTGTGCCGAAGAAACACTATGATAATATATTGGACATTTCTTCTTCAGAAGCAGGTCTGGCGGACTTAAACCAATTAATGGCTGCTTTGCCTAAAGTCGCTGAGGAGCTTGGTGTTGAGGAGAGCGGCTTTCGCCTGATTAACAACTGCGGTGAAGAGGGCGGGCAGACTGTGATGCACATTCACTTTCATCTTATCGGAGGGAGAAACCTTGGTCCAGGCTTAATCTAAGCAATTAAAAAATATAAGAAGGGACTGCCTCAGACGAGACAGTCCCTTTTAAAATTACTGCTATTCTGTTTTCTTTAGCTGTTTTGTGCCTCCGCCGCTTCGATACGCTTTAACATCGTATTCTCCACCGCGTTAATAATATTATGATAGCCGGTGCAGCGACACATATTGCCGGCCAGTTTTTGACGCAGCTCTTCTCTGGTATAGCGCTTGCCATCGGCCAGAACACTGTAGGCAGTCATAATCAGACCCGGTGTGCAAAAGCCGCACTGAACCGCAGCCTCATCGATGAAAGCCTGCTGAATATCGGAAATTGATCCGTCATCACCCATTAAACCTTCAACAGTGAGGATATCTTTACCCTCAGCCCAAATTGCCATATAAATACAGGAATCAAAAGGTTCGCCATCGATTAAGACAGTACAGGCACCGCATTCTCCTACTTCACAACCCTTTTTCACTGAGTGCAAACGCAGGTCCTTACGCAAGACTTCAAGAAGGGAAGATCGCACATCAATCATGAGCGATTTTTCCTTACCGTTGACTGTGAAATTTAGTTCTTTATATTGAATGTCACTCATTGAAAAATACCTCCTGAACGGCTTATAGATTCTGTCAGGCATCTACGTGCCAGTTCTGTCATCAGATGTGTGCGAAATTCCTTTGAGGCACGCCAGCTTGTCCGCGGATTAATATCTTCTTTAACCTTTTCTGAGAAAAGTTCAAGGGTCTCGTGGTTGACAGCAAGGCCTTTGACCGCATCTTCAGCTGTTTTAGCGCGCAAGGGGACCGGGCCTGCAACGCCGTAGGCGATGCGAACATCCTCAATACTTTTCTTGTCATCAGACAGCTTGACATTGACGGAACAGCCACAAGTCGCAATGTCCATGGCATGGCGCATGCTGTATTTGTAGTAATTACCGAAATAGCCTTCATAAGACTCCTTCGGTATCAGTATTGCTGTTTGGACTTCCGTAGGTTTCAGATCAACGAGTTTGGATTTAATATACCAGTCCTTCATCATGATCCGGCGATAGCCTTCTTTACCCTTAACTTCTATGATGGCATCGAGTGCCAGAAGGGTAGAGGCAGTGTCAGCGGAAGTTACACCATTACAGGTGTTGCCGCCAATTGTGCCGATGTTGCGAACCTGGGGACCGCCTACAGAAGCTGCAGCTTCGCCCAAATAGGGCAAGTGCTTCTTAATTATTTCGTTGCGGGCGATGTTGGTGAAGCTGGTCAGTGATCCTATGCGGATTGTTCCGTCTTCTTCAACTGTTACACCCCGCAAATCATCCAGACCATAGATGCTTACTAAAGTGCATCCGGCCAGTTCGCCTCCGCGAACACTGATAAGAATGTCAGAGCCGCCGGCAATGATCTTTGCCTCAGGATGCTCGTCTAGTAGGCTGATCGCTTCATCCAGCGAAGCAGCTTCATAAAGCTTTTTAATA
>JAAYEX010000248.1 GCA_012728535.1 Clostridiaceae bacterium
GCCTCGTAGTTTTCAGGAAAATTGCAGGCTATCGGACCATACTTGATACAAGTCAGAAGAAGGGCTTCACAGATGCGCGCCTGAACATAACCGCCCGTCACCGGAGTGAAGTAGTTTTCAAAAGTATGGCTCATAATATCAACAACACCGGCTGCAGTTAGGTGTCCGGGCACTGTCATCGTGTACTCCGGATCGAGAATTGAAAAACGCGGCAAGATCGCTATTGAACCGGTGCCGAGCTTTTGTTTGCCTGCAGGATTTGCAATTACGGCGCCGCCATTCATTTCTGAACCGGTTGCGGAGTTTGTGAGGACTGTGACCACGGGCAGGGCTGTCTGTATTTTACGGGCATCTTTTACCAGTTCCCAGGGGTCGCCATCATAAAGAGTGCCTGCGGCGATTATTTTTGAACAATCAATGACACTCCCGCCACCGACGGCAAGGACGACATCCAAATTATTCTCGCGACAAATCCTGACTCCTTCTCTGACGGAATCAATTCTCGGGTTCGGTTCAACATTTGCCAATTCGAGGTAGGGCATCCCGATCTCTTGCAAAACAGCGAGGACTGCATCATATATCCCGGTTCTTTTGATGCTTCCTCCGCCGTATACGAGCAGGGCCTTTGTACCAACAGCTTTGATCTCTCTGAGTCTCTCAATTTGACCCTTACCGAAAAATATTCTAGTAGGAACATTGTATTCAAAATTTAACATCTTACTCTCCCGCTGCCATTTTAACATTCTTTCCTAAAAATGGCGCAGCTGCGAATTTTGCCTGACCGGTAAAGTGTTCCTTTTTTACTAAAAAATGATCGGATTGCAATCAACTTGAAATCGATTTGACATCAGTAATATTGTTTGTCAGAATGCTTGCACATATTTCCTACACATCTGTGAAAATTAGGAATATAATTACGTTATTATGAATAATTATAAATTATTCACATGCTTCCAAAGAACGAGAAAACTCGTGAAATGCAGCTATTACAGCACTTGATCCGGAGTGATCAATAATATAGGAGGAATTCAAAGAATGAATTATTCGGAAAAAATCAAGCAAGACCTGTTTAAATTGTATATTGACGGTCAGTTTGTGGAAAGTGAGTCGGGCGAAACTTTCGATTTTGTAAATCCTGCAACCGGTGACGTCTTCGGACAAGGATCCTGGGGCGGACTTGCAGATGTTCAAAAGGCAATCAAAGCCGCACGCAAAGCTTTTGATGAGGGACCCTGGGGGCAGATGTCAGGGCGTGAACGCGGAGACTATTTGAAGGAAGCCGGACGAATTCTGGAGCGCCGCAAAGATGAATTTGCTATTCTCGAGACCCTTGATGCCGGGAAACAGTATATGGGCATGCTTTATTATGAATTGCTTGAGAGTATCGATGCTTTCGATTTTTACTCACATAAGGCTCGCACCCTCGGTGGTGACAGCACACGTTTACATGGCAATACCTTGAATTATGTTGACTGGTATCCTTATGGCGTTGTCGGAGAGATCCTCCCCTGGAACGGTCCTCTGATGATGGGCTGCCAGAAAATTGCAGCAATCCTTGCAGCAGGCAATACAGTGATCGTCAAGCCTCCGACATGGGCAAGCGCAAGCTTGTTGTTACTTGCTGAAGTATTTGACGAAGCCGGATTCCCTCCCGGTGTTGTTAATGTTGTATCCGGACCTGGTTCAACCGTCGGCATAGAGCTTGTTAAGAGCGAAGATGTCGATATGGTTTCCATGACAGGCGGCACAGATACAGGAAAACAGATAATGACTGCTGCATCCGATACAGTTAAGGCTATCGCCCTTGAGCTGGGCGGGAAGAGCCCGAATATCTTTTTTGATGATGTCGACGTCAAAGACGCTGCCAGCTGGGCTGTACATGGCTTTACTCTGCACTCAGGTCAGGTATGTGTATCCGGCACCAGAGTTCTGGTACAAAGAAGCATTTATGAAGAATTGCTGTCAGAGATGGCGGAAGTTGTTAAGCGTTACCACCCCGGCAATGGCTTTGATTTTGAAAAGGGCGTCAATTTCAGCACTTTAATCCATCCCGACCATGCAAAATCAGTCTGGAACTATATTGATATTGCTAAAAAAGAAGGTGGTCGCCTTATCGCAGGCGGAGAACCTTATCAGGATGCCGAACTTCAAAAGGGGAATTATGTTCCTCCCACAATCTTTGCTGATGTTACCCCGGACATGACAATTTTTAACGAAGAAATTTTCGGACCTGTCGGCAGTGTCACTCCTTTCGATACTGAGGAAGAGGCTATTGCATTAGCAAATATGACCAAGTATGGCCTTGCAGGCGGAGTATTCTCCAAAGACATTAAGAGAGCACACAGGGTAGCCCAGAAA
>JAAYEX010000249.1 GCA_012728535.1 Clostridiaceae bacterium
CTTACTGTTCTTTAAAATGTTTATTCCGCCCGCGTAAATATTACCGCCCAAATCAAGCAAAAAATTCTCTGCGCCGGCCAATTTTAAATCTTTGACCAAAAGATCCAAAGCATATCCTTTGGCGATCGCGCCGACATCCACAGAAGCTTTCGGGTCTCTGATAAATGCGGTACCGGCAGCATGATCAAGTATTAGATCATTTATATCACAATGAGCGGCTGCCTCTTTCAGCAGATCACCTGCAGGAATACGGGCATCATCAGGATTTGCCAGAGAATGCTGGCGTGCTTCGTGCCATAAAGAAGTAACAGCGCCAAACATAATATTAACCCTGCCTCCGGTCTGCTCTTCCGCTTCAATACCTAGCTCCAACAATTTAATTGTCTCTTCATCCAGAGCGACCGCTGCAATTCCCGCTTGATCATTGAGATCTTTTAAGTTATTTAAGTTCCCTTCAGAATCATCGAAAATATTAAATTTCTGATCAATCTCGTCCAGGCGCTGCTCCAGCATCGAACGCCATCCCTCAAACTCCTGATCATCATCAGTGTAAACAATCAGCCTGCTTACAGTATCAAGATATTTTGTAAAAATAGCTTCCTGTCTCTGCGGAAGCTTATCTGCCGGTGCACAGGAAAAGGAAAAGACTGTCAAAGGAATCAACATTATAGCGAGCAAAATATGTGTCGAGTACTTGAGCCATGATTCCATTGGCCGCTGCACCGCTTTTAAAATCAAGGATGAAATTGTACCGGTGGCTAAAGCCAGGACTAACAGTAAACCCACAATGTAGGTCCATGAAACCGGAACTGCACTGATTAGAAGGAAAATCAGAAATTGGCCAAAATTATGAAACAAAGCACCTGTCACTGATAAAACCAGCAAGGGTACTTTCTTCCGTGATGCTTTAAATAAAACAATCATCGCCAGCAGGGACAGTAAACTGCCGCTTAATGATGTCATGCCTGCCAAAAGGCCGCGGGTTGAGAAAACATATAGACTCTTTCCCACTGTTACAAAAGCAGCACTGGAGTAAGGAAGATAAAGCAGGGCAGCCATAACCGCAACATTAGCCAATCCATAGCGCATGGGTATAGGCGTTGGCAGAGCCGGCAGCAATGACTCAAAAATACTCAGAGCCAAAGCCATGGCCAGAAACAGAGCGGTAATAACTAATTGCCGTGTTTTTGTTCTTGTATTGACTTTTGAACCGGATCTAGGCAACGGCATCCACTCCTTCAGCTTCTGTTATTCCCTGAAGCACAATTACAAAATTATTGGGCAGGCAGGCAGCGAACTGACCTGCAACTCTTAGTTTCCCTGTATTTACACAGACTTGATCGGGACAATCAGAACGCACGATAGCTATTGACCGATTCGACCATTGTTGAATTTCTATCGCAGGAATCTGATCATACGAAAAGACTCGGGCCGTCCCCTCCTCCAGAACGAAGCGATCAATCACCACACCCTCGTGATATATAAGCACCTCAATTCCGTCTGAAGAATTCATTAAGGTCGGAATCAGCAACAAAGCCATTGCTGCCAGCGCTATTATTCCTAATAGAATAAAATCACGCGGTCGGGCCCATGGGCGCTGTCCGCGTGATTTATCACTTCTTATCTCATTGTTCATTAATTATCTTACTTACTTTATATTTCGTCAAACAAAAGAGCAATGAGCCGGTCAATCGAGCCTTAAGGCTCAACTGTCTCTGCTATAGTCTCCCCCGACGTTGTTTCTACAGGTTCTACTGATGTTGGATCTGTTGTTGGGTCTATTGTGACCGTTGGATCTGTTGGCGGCTCTGTCGGAGGCTCGGTTACAGTCGTCTCTTCAACCTTAGCTTCAACAATTAAGGTAAACTTCAGTGTGGAATTACCTACGCTGTTACTTACTTTTAGGCTGAACTCGTATTTTCCCGGTGCTAATCCTGCAGCCACATCAATCTTTTTACTCGTGTTATTCCAGACAATCTTCTTGCTGTCCGGATTATTTGTAATGCTGATTTCAGGTGAAGGATTACCGGTGACTGTATAGGCGCCGGTAGATGTCTTCTTGTAACCCTCAGCTAGCGTCAGGGTCTTGTCACCACTTATAGTCGGTGCTCTGAGTAGTCCCAAATAAGGGTTATCCTGATGCCAGTCAGTCGGATCCCAGCCAAGTCTGCTGGATAAGCTGTA
>JAAYEX010000250.1 GCA_012728535.1 Clostridiaceae bacterium
GAAGTAACAGACAGAGTAGATCTCTTCGTCGCTGCTAATGAAAAAATGACGGACCTGGTCAAGCGCTGGCAAGAAGAGATCAGTGAAGAAGTTCTCGCTGCGAGTCTGACTTTCTTCTCTACTGAGGACGAATTGCCACAGGATGCGCAAAACAAAGTGTGGGATATAAATGGTGAAGAGATGTGCTTCGCCCTGCGCTGTTCAGAACAAAAGAAATAGCTTATGACTAAGGAAAATTCCAGGATGCAGAGAGACCGGCTCCTTACAATGGTGCAGGGAGCCGTTATCGCGTCCATTTATATGGTGGCAACCTTTTTAACTTCGGCCATCAGCTTTGGCATGATACAGTTCCGTATATCAGAAGCACTGGCGGCCTTAGCCATACTTTTTCCCGGAGCGTCCATCGGCCTTTTTACAGGCTGCCTTCTGGCGAATCTGCTTAACCCGGCCAGCCTTGGAATCGTGGATATATTGGGCGGTAGTGTTGCCACAGGTGTTGCTGCCTTGCTGACATATCGTCTTGGACGCAGCTACCGAAAGAAACTGCGATGCTACCAGCAAAGCAAGGAAGCGGCAGACCGCCCCGGCATGATCTCCCGCCTGATACCCTTGACGATGCCGGTAATAATCAATGCTCTGATTGTAGGTGTATATTTACCTTTTTTAATCCAGGGAACAGAGCCGACTCCGGCGGTAGTATTACTGTCGGTACTTTCTATTTTCATCTCGCAGGCAATAGCTGTCTATGCTCTCGGTCTGCCCTTGCTGCTTGCCATGGAGCGTCCCCCGGCTGCCCTTGACGCAATAAAATAACGAGGAATAGAGTGCCACATTATTTTGAACCAAAAGAAAATGCCCCGCATTCATATCAAAAAATAGATGCTGAATTTGAGGGGGTAAATTTTACCTTTATTACGGATTCACATGTTTTCTCGCGTGAAGCTGTTGATACCGGCAGCTCGCTGCTGATTTCAACTATTCTGGCACAGGAAAAGAACAGAAAACAGCGTCTGCTGGATTTGGGAACGGGGATAGGGGTAGTCGGCATAGTGTTGGCTAGCTTACGCCCGGCTTTTGAACTGGTCATGTCTGATGTCAACAGTCGCGCTCTGGCTCTGGCAAAGAAAAACGCAGTAGGACTAAAACAGAATAAACCGGAAATTGTTCTTTCGGATGGCCTTGAGAACATAAATGGAGACTTTGATCTGATAGCTCTCAACCCACCGATTCGCGCTGGCAAGGATACCGTTTACCGCCTTTATCGAGACGCTGCCGCTCATATGACGCCGGTTGCTGCTCTCTATGTAGTGATCCGTGTTAAACAAGGTGCCAAGTCCACTCAAACGGAGTTGGAGCGTTTGTTTATGCAAGTTGAGGTGCTTGAAAGATCTAAGGGCTACCGGGTACTTCGCGCCAGCATGCCAAGGTGATAAGATAAGATAAGTCTCTCTTATCTTGAAGGAGGATGGAATCATGTCTGTCATATCAATCACAGCTTTGGGTCAGGATAGTCACCGCTTTGTTCTTGAGATAGAGAAAGCCGAGGGCAGGCCTCTACTGCTCGGAGGGATCGAGATTGTTGGAGCCCCTGCACTGGCCGGCAACAGCGACGCAGATGTAGTCTTACATGCCCTATGTAACGCTGTCTCCGGACTCTCTGCCCAGCCAATTCTCGGCAAAAGAGCAGATGAGCTCTGTGCTGCCGGTATACGTGACAGCAAGATTTATGTGCGTGAGGCTCTGGCTACTTTGTCCAATATAAGGCTGGTGCATCTATCTTTTGCTATCGAGGCGGCCAGGCCCTACCTCTCTGATAGCATACCTGCCATGCGTGAATCTATTGCTTTGCTGGTTGATTTGCCTCCGACTTCGGTTGCGATCACAGCGACAAGTGGAGAAAACCTGACTCCCTTTGGTCGCGGGGAAGGCATTCAGTGTTTCTGTCTGGCTTCTGCCGAAAAGACCATAGCAGACTGATTAATCTCCGTTCAATAGTTACAAATAAGAAACAAATCGGTAAAAAGCGAACATAAGCTCTTTATTTCCCCTTGAATTTCCTCTATAATGTAAAAGCGAACAAACATTCTGAAAGGTAGGGGAATATGCGTGCCATTTTGCATTCCGATTTAAATTGCTTTTTCGCCAGCGTTGAAGAACTGTACCATCCTGAACTGGCACGCGGTCCCATGGCTGTTTGTGGTGATCCGGACAAGCGCCATGGTATCATTCTGGCGAAAAATGAACATGCTAAGCGCCTTGGTGTTAAAACCGGAGAAGCTATCTGGGAAGCTCGGCAAAAATGTCCTGATCTGACCTTGCAGCCGGCTCATGGCTATCTCTATGTACGCTACTCAGACTTAGTTCGTTCTATATACGAGGAGTATACAGACCTGGTTGAGCCCTATGGCTTGGATGAATGCTGGCTGGATGTAAGCGATAATCTGCAAGCACCTGTCCAAATTGCTGAGGAAATACGTCGTCGAGTGCGAGAAGAGCTGGGCCTTACTGTTTCTATCGGCGTCAGCTACAACAAAGTTATGGCTAAGCTTGGCAGTGATTACAAGAAGCCGGACGCAGTCACCATCATAAAGCCGCAGGACATCGGGACCATGGTCTGGCCTTTGCCTTTGTCCGCTCTTTTCTATTGTGGACCGCGTACTGCTCGTAAATTGGCGCGCATAAATATACGAAGTATCGGAGATTTAGCCCAATGTGAAGTCGGCTATATTCAAAAAGTGTTGGGGAAGAACGGCCTGGGTTTGTGGAACTTTGCCAATGGTGTTGATTCTTCAGAAGTACGGCTTTCCGGAGAGCGGGAAGATATCAAATCAGTGGGTAACAGCACGACCCTTCCTGCTGACTTACACAACAGAGATGAAGTAAAGCGAACTTTTCTGCGCCTGGCTGACAAGGTGGCATCACGTTTGCGTAAGGCAAGGATGGTATGCCGCGGTGTGCAGATTTATGTGCGTGATACTGAGCTTTTGTCAATAGAGCGACAGAGCAAATTATATATATCAACCTGTGTGACCGGGACTTTGTACAAACAGGCCATGCAATTGTTTGACGAGCACTATTTCTGGCAGCGACCGATTCGTTCCCTGGGTTTGAGGGCCATAGATCTGGTGGATGTGGAAGAAGATCGTCAAATCTCCTTTTTGATGGAATTTAAAGAAGAGGAGCGTTGGCGTGAGGCTGAAACTGCTATAGATAAAGTCCGTGAGCGTCATGGTAAGGAAGTTGTTACACGGGATTTCCGCTATTGCCGGGGTTCGGATAATCATGCGGTGGCTTCAGAACTATATCATTCCAAAGACAAGACAGGCGGTTTAGCGGATAAGCATGTCATGCCCCTGGGCTTTCAGGCTCTCAATGAATGAAGGAGGCAGATTAATGTTAAGACGGGTTTATATTGATGTTCTGGCCCAATTTCACGCGGGGCGCGTACGACCTGTCAGCCTGACTTTAGAAGACGGGCGTCAATATGTAATAGATCGTGTAACAGATGTCAGACGGGCGCCATCCAAATCAGGCGGTGCCGGCTTGCGTTATACCTGTGTGATTCTGGAGCGTGAAGTAGCACTTTATTTTGATGAATGGGAAAATGTCTGGTGGTATGATGGCCGAAAGGGAGGGAATCCGGCCTAGCTGGTCAGGCTAATTCGAAACAGCGCATCCCAGGAGATGATCTGCTCTTCCATTGTGGTGAGCTCTTGCTTTAGGAAGGCCATCTCTTCGGCACTCGGGATGGGACTTCTCGGCCCGTCTGTCCAAACAGGCAGGGGGACAGAACGATAGACGTGTAAAAGGGCATAGGCAGCTCTGTGAAATCTTCGAGGATCCAGGTCTCGTATTCCGGCAAAAAAATCTTCTATTTTGCCGAAGATCACAGCACGGGGCAAAGC
>JAAYEX010000030.1 GCA_012728535.1 Clostridiaceae bacterium
GAAAGTCCTATGTTTTTTCAAAGCTCTGAAGTAGAATGATACTATGTTCAAGGGCAGAAAGAAAGGAGAATAAAATGATTGATTTAATAGTAGGAGCTAAGGGCTCAGGAAAGACCCCGCTCATGCTGCAGGAAATTGAAAATGAAGCTCGCAACGAAAATTCCAATGTGGTTTTTATTAAACACGGTCGGCGTCTTGACCTGGTACTTCCTCACTCAATCCGTCTTATCGATATAACTGAATACCCTGTGAGAGGCTATGCAGAGTTGATTGCCTTCCTGGCCGGTCTTAGTGCGAAAGATTACGACATTACACATATATATATTGACAGCATTTTCAAAGTAGTTGGCGACGATAACCCACAGCATCTCGTCACATTTGTTAAAAACCTGGCCGCGTTCGCCCCCAAGGTTGACAGCAATATTACCATCGCCGTAAGCTGTGACCCTGACGAAATACCAGCCGAAATACAGCAGTTTGTGCGTGATATCAAGTGAGGAGTTAATTATGTGGAAAGAGTTTAAAGAGTTTATTGCCCAGGGAAGTGTTATGGACGCAGCCATAGGGTTTGTTCTGGGTCTGGCTTTCAAAGCCATTATCGACAGCATTGTGAATGGCCTGCTCATGCCCATCGTCGGCTATCTGACTGCAGGCATTGATTTCTCAAGCCTGAAAATAGTATTAAAAGAAGCCACGGATGTTGCTGAAGAAGTAGCCATCACCTATGGGCAGATAATTGAAGCAGTTATCAGTTTTGTTCTGATCTCCTTCTTCCTTTTCCTGGTTGTTAAGGGTCTCAATAACATGCGTAAAAAACGTGAAGCCATGATGGCGGCGGAAGCTGAGTCTGAAGAAGCCGAAGAAGAAGCTCAGACCGAACTGGAACTCTTGCAAGAGATTCGCGACCTGATGAAAGCAGAGCAGGAAAGCAGATAATAATAGAACTTTAATTCTTTTCAAAAAAGCCAGCGCAACCGCGCCGGCTTTTTGCATTGTATAGAATCGTGTGGGATACACTCGATGCAGGCTTTATTCTATGCATCATCCTTCACGAAGAGGGCACGCAGACGGCTGAGGAAGTCACCTTCTATTTCCGGTTCAAAACTTGAACCGTTGTTATCAACCGGCACGCGGATAGCTTCAGTCATCAGAACAAACTGCACGCTTGCCACATTCTTATTTTCTTCTGAAACAAAAGAACGCGGTTCAAAGTCCATATCGGTAAAGTCTGCAATTGCCTTTTCCATCTGCTCGAGGAAGTCATCCTCGAGGTTGGCGGTTTCTTCTTTAAGTTCATTTGTTCCATCAGCGTAGTTGGAGAAACCGTCTGCAAACTGAGTAAGCCCTTCGCTGTTGAATTTGGTCAGACCCTGGTTAAGTGAGGAGACACCCTCAGTATAAGAGTCGACACCTTGCTTATATTCAGCTGCACCGGCTGAAAAGAGGTTAAGGCCGGCTGTCAGGCCTGTAGATCCGCCGTCCAGTTCTGTAAGACCGGCCTGCAACTGACTTGCCCCGGCGAGTAAGCCTGCCTGTTCGGACGTTCCGTCAAAAACCGGCAACAATTGTGCAACCCCATCGGTGTACTCGGTCAGGCCTGAGTCAAAGGCCGAATATTCACTGGCCAGGAAATCAATCCCTGTTTTAAGATCGGAGAGGCCTGACATCAGCTCAGGCAGGTTTCCCTCCATAGCAGCCAGCCCTTTAAGCTGATTTACAAGGAGCGTGAGTCCACTGTGAATATCTCCATAATTTGCAGATAGTTCTGTTATGCCGGCAGCTAAGGGCAGCAGTTGCCCTACTCCCCCTACCATGAGCGGAAATCCTGTCAAAGGATTGTTAAGTTCATCGAATGCTAGTTGCAAGCCCTGTATTACGTCACTGTATGTTGCAGCCATTGTTGTAAGTCCGGTTAATTCAGGGATCAGTGCAGCTTGTGCATTCGAAGGTACATCGAGGCTGGTAAGGTATGCTTGCCAAGCAGCTTGGTCGCGGATTGGTATCTTGGTTTCCTGCAGAGAGGGGATTTCATCCAAGTCCGTCTTCATATCTGCCAAAGATGTCTGGAACGACTGCATCCCCAAATACAGGTCACTGATACTTGCAGTGCCTTTTGCAATTTCCTCCAGACTTGCTTTGACTGTTTCCGATCCTCCCAGCAATTGATCCAACCGGGCTATTTGCTCCTCACTGAACATATCGAAATTGATCTCGCCCAGAACAGGATCGTCACTTATCCCCTGCGCTATCTGCTGGAGAGCTCCCAAAATTTCTCCCGACCCCTTACTGAGTGCTGCGCCATTTTCTGACAACAGAGCGACACCTCCACGTAGCTGGCTTAATCCGGATGTAAATCCATCCATGCCGTTCTTTATCGATGTGACGCCTCCGGTATACTCTGCTACCCCCTGACCCAGCTGAGCAGATGCACTCTCCAGACCACCGGCACCTTCAGACAACTGCGAGCCGTTTGCAGCCAGGGTCGCACTACCGTTTTCAATCTCGGCAAAACCTTCCTGCAGCTGTACGATAGCGGCTTCCAGTTCTTCAGCACCATCGGCCAGTTGCTTGATACCATCCGACAATTCAGTCAAACCCTCCGTCTCATCGGAGAGTTCGCCTGTATCAAAATCAAAATCAAAATTAAGACCTATGCCTGCAAAAGTAATGGCATCCATCTCAAAATTATCAACCTGGAGACGGAGAAAGAGGTCTGCTTCCTGGCCGGGGAGGACAATCCAGCTGACCAGCCGGTCTTCACCGCTGATGGCAACTGTCGCACTGTCATTAGTTTCCAGCAATCGCGCTTTGTTTGGGTTTAAGCTGGCTGAAACCTGCATAGCATAGTTGTCAAAAAAGAAGGAGTCCACCGCCGGATTCGCCTTGATCGCAACATTGATTAAAAGCTCTCCTCCGGCCCCTGCTGCCTGGGCAGCGGTGATTTTCTCTCCATCCAGCTCATAAGTAATATCAATGAGCCAGGGCAGGTCAGTCGATGCAAGATTACCCTGATAATAATAACTGCCGGCTGTTGCCTGAAGCTTAACTACGCCGGAGTCCAGCTGAGGCGCATTTTCTCCGGTCAACTGCAAAACATTGCTGTAGTTGCCATAGTCATTGAAGCTCTGCATTTCAGACAATTCATAATGATTGACGACATAAATGCTCTGGCTGCTGCCGTCAGCAGCCAACTTGCCATAGATAAC
>JAAYEX010000251.1 GCA_012728535.1 Clostridiaceae bacterium
CTCCTGGGCCGTGCAAAAAGCCGGGAAGAGAGAGAAGCAGCCTTAAAGGATATCGAAGAGCTGAAAGTTAAGAGCGACAAGCTTCGTGAATATCTCAAGGGCGGCGAAGAGATGCAAAGGCAAATGCAAGCTTACGCCGAATCTTTTACTTTAAATGACGAAGGCTGATTACATAATTTGACTGAAGCGGACTCATCATTAGGTTTCCCAAATGATGAGTCACAACAGTTTTGAACCTATAATGAATCCCCAAAATCAGAACGGAAGCGGGCAGCCAGCTTTTCCTGCCAGTCAGAAACAGCGGCAAGCTCACCTGTAAAAAAGCGCAGGATCTTGGGCTCTCTTGTGAACTTCAGACCCTCAATAAGTTCTTTATTCTGCCACAGCCAATTTACCCGGTCGATACAGTATTTTATCTGGCTGAGTGTGAAGACACGTCTCGGCACAGCCAATCTCAAAAGCTCCATCGAAGCGTGTTTTTCGCTGCCGTCGGCTTTGCGGTCCTCACTCAGGGTTCCTCTTTCCATACCACGGATTCCGCCGGCAATAAAGAGAGCCGAGGCCAGGGCGGCAGCCGGATATTCATCCGAACTGACATGCGGTACGAATTCTTTCGCATTAAGGTGACAACCGAGACCCCCGGCCGGTGTGACGACAGGTACTCCAAGTTTCACCAGCTCATCGACCATAAAGCGGATAAACTCAGGCCCCTGAGAAATGACGGATTCATCCATTGATTCCTCAAGTCCGACGGTGATGGCCGCCATTTCGCGAACTGAGATTCCACCGTAGGTTAGGAAGCCCTCATTGAGAACGATCAGCTCCTGGAGGGGGTTTGCCAATTCAATGTCGCGCAATGCTATGCCGCCACCTTTGGCAAAGCCGAACTTTCTGGCGGAAAAGTAAATAATGTCACAGGCGTCAGCGATTGCTCTCATGATTTCTCTGATGGAAAGATCGCTGCAGGCCTCTTCTCTGCTTTTTATAAAATATAAATTATCCTGAACCAGGGAGGCATCCAGGATCAGGGGGATATCGTGTTCACGGCAGATGTCAGCTGTTTCCTGCAGGTTAGCCAGGGAAAAAGGCTGGCCTCCGATCAGATTCGCACCGGCTTCCATGCGGACAAAGGGAATGTTCCTGTCCGTAGTCGCTAAGAGCGTGCGCAAAGCAGCAGTGTCCATATTGCCTTTAAAGGGATCATCACTGGTACACACCTCACCGCCCTCGTTAAGCAGCTCCACAACCTCGCCGCCACAGCGGACAATATGTGCCCTGGTTGTTGTAAAGTGGTAATTCATTGGCAGGAGGTCTCCCGGTTTGACCAGGAGGTCAGCCAGAACCTTTTCACAGCCACGGCCCTGGTGGGCGGGCAGGAAGTGCTCCATGCCGAATAAATCTTGAATTTTCTCTTCTAATTGGAAAAATGTTTCACTGCCGGCATAAGCGTCGTCGGCATCCATCATGGCAGCCAGCTGCCGGTCGCTCATTGCATTGACGCCACTGTCCGTCAGCATGTCCAGGTATACATCCCGGTTCCTTAAAAGATAGAGGTTGTTGTTTGCCTCCTTCAGGCAGCGCAGTCTTTCCTCGACCGGCAACAGCTCCAACTTCTGGACGATGCGCACTTTATGGCGCTCCAGGGGTATCATCTCTCCACTGAACAAACGAATTTCTTGCATGTCTCTTTCCTCCGATTTTTTTGTTTGTTGAGCGCTAGGACAGGAGGAAAAAAGAAAACGCCCTTCCTGCTATAGCGCAAGAGGACGTCATGAGACGTGTTACCACCTCTTTTCGCTTTCAACTCACGCTGAAAGCCTCAACAGGTTCTCCACACAAAAAACTTTGCGCTTTTAAACCCTTACGCTGTTACGGGCGCACCCGTCGTCTCCTACTCTTAGTTCAGGACGCTGCTCCGGAGATGTATTCACTACGCATTGACTTAATACCTCGCACCACCGGCATCTCTCTTGAAGTCGACAGCGCAGCTACTTCTTCTCCATCACTGCATTTGCTTGAGAGAGAAGATAACATATGCATAATGATTTGTAAAGTGCCGGCTTTTATTCACTGTCAGCTTCGAAAAAAACACACAGCCAGAGGCAAGGGTCGGAAGTGCGCGTCACCTGGTGCCTGCGGCCCGCTTGCAAGAAGAGAAAATCGCCGCTTCTTAAAGCGATGCTGTGTCCGTGTTCGTCGGGAAAAGCAATTTCCGCCTCTCCGACTAAAAGCATGACCCATTCGTCTTCTACCTGTTCGTACACTTGACTTGTTTGCCCACGCGAGAGAATGCGGCTTATCCGCAGTGGGCCCTTGGTCAGTAAATCTTCTTCGCGCTCAAATTCAGATGCATCCGGCAGCTTTTGAAATATATTACTTAATAGATGATTGTCCACGGGATCCGGCTTTCTATTTTTGCTTTATTGTATTTTAGCTTATATTGCCTGTATGTTATGATCAAGTAAGCTTTTCGGAGGTGTTTATGCCTGACAATAAAATTGAAATCAGACCCTTGGAATACGGCAGTGATGATTACAGTCAAACGCTTTATCTGCGACATGAAGTCTTGCGCCGACCCTGGGGACGCTCGATAGCAGAGGATGATCTTGACCATGAAGCAGAGGACCTGCTTATGGGCGCCTTCGATGGAGATAAACTGGTCGGTCTCGGTACTTTGGTGTGGCTGGAGGGGGACACGGCTCAGGCCCGCTATATGGCTATCAGCGAAGAATACCGCTATCTCGGAATCGGGTCAGAAATCTTGTCGGCTTTGGAGAGCGCTGCGCGTGATGCTGGCAGGAGCAAGTTGATTCTCAATGCCAGGGAAAAAGCGATCCCTTTTTATGAAAAACATGGCTATCATCTGACGGGGGAGCTTAAGGTTCCGCCTTTTATTCCTATTCCCCATGCCATGATGGAAAAAGCATTATAATAAATTTAGTGGTGAAAAGATGGAAGATTTTTTAACAATTATACTTGGCTCTGACGCTGCCTCCTACACATTGGCCCGTAATATTAACGATGCCTACGGGCAAAAGCCTGTTATATGCGGTGCAGCGGTTTTAATCCCTTTCTACAATAGTTCTATTGCCGAAATTCGTGTTGATGAGAAGTTCAATTCTGATCCGGACGTATTTGTCAGTGTGCTGAATCAGCTTTATGCCGACAAAAAGGACCGCTACAGGGATTTTGTGATTCTTCTTCCCTGTGAACATTATCTGCGACTTTTATATGACAATATTGACCGCTTGGACTTCCTTCCGATCCTGCCCTACCCGAAAAAAGAATTGGTACAAAAATATGTGATTAAATCCAATTTTTATGAGCGGATGGAAGAGATGGGTGTCCTGGTTCCCCGGACTCATCGGCTTAACCGTGACAACTATCTGAGTCTGAATCTGGAAGGCGAGCTTTTCATGAAAGCCGACGACTTCAACCTCTTCAACAGCTATGAGATTGAGGGCAAGAAGAAGGGCTACTATCTGCAAAACCGCGACCAAGCCCTTGAATATCTGGAGAAGATTTACGCTTCGGATTTCGATGGCGACATGCTGGTCCAGCCCTATGTTCACGGGGGGGACGGAACCGAGTATACCGTCAATGGCTACCGGTCGCGTGATGATCAGATCAGTATCAGCCTGGCTCGGGCACTTCTCATGGATAAGCGACCCATGTGGGTCGGCAATTATCTTGTCCTTTGTGACAGCGACCGCGAAGAGTTAAATGAGCTGGCGGCAAAAATCATCCGTGGACTGGATTACTACGGCTTTTTCAATTTTGATATTAAGATAGATTCCAAGACAGGCGAGATATACGTTTTTGAGTTGAACTTCCGGCTTGGGCGCAGTTCCTATTGCGCACGCCTGGC
>JAAYEX010000252.1 GCA_012728535.1 Clostridiaceae bacterium
AATATCTGAGAAATCAAAATCATCATAGCCCTTCATCAGATCAAAACCTGCCTGCCGGATATAGCGCTTGCGCCGTTCGTTGCTGCGACTGGCGACAGCCTCTGTCAAAAGCTTAATCAGAAACTCTTCGTGGCTTTCAGCCTCAACCTCCACATAGCTGTCAGCTATATAAGTCCCCTGAGTATTCCGAAGCAAGTTGAGCCATCGTTCCGACGACCGTGAGCCACCCGTTCCAAAAAGCGGGAGCCGCTTGTACCGACAAGCCGGAACCGGTCTTACCGACATCAAATCCATTAATTCCGAGAATAGAACCATAAGACCTTGCTAAAATAAATTGTCACGAAAGTGGCAATATCTTTAGGAGGTCAGAAAATGACAAAGTATCGAGAGATTTTGCGTATGGCAAACGAGTCGTTCAGCCAGCGCCAAATCGCAACAACGCTGCGCATATCGCGCAACACCATCAGCAATACATTGGCGATGGCAAAGGAGCAGGGTCTAAGCTGGCACAAGATCAAGGAAAAAGCTCTGGATGAGTCACAGGTCAGAGCACTACTATACCCTTAAAAGCTGGCAGAAAACTAATACAAGCAGCCTGACTGCGACTACATGGAAAAAGGACTGATGAAAGAAAGCCTTCATACTGTGAACCCGACATACAGATAAATTATCAGGAACTGGCAGAACACTACTCAAGCTTCATAATGCCTGCACGCATAAAGCGTCCGCGTGACAAAGCCAATGTTGAGAGCTCGGTCAATAATCTGGCAAATAATATCTTAGGGAAGATGCGTAATCAAACCTTTTTCACCCTGGAAGAATTTAATGAGCAAGTCCGGCAGTACTTTGACATCTTCAATACTCATGCCTTTCAGAAGAAGATGGGCAGCAGAGCCACCCTTTTTGCACAAGAGCGAGATCTGCTTACCCATCTACCTAAAACGCGGTACGAAATGGCAACCTGGAAAGTTGCGACCGTCCAACCCAATTATCACATCAGCGTAGACGGCATGTTCTATTCCGTCCCTTTTCAGTATATCAGTCAGAAGCTTAATGTTAAGTTTACAAGTTCTCTAATCGAAATATACAAAGCAGACACCAGGATCGCCAGTCACCGGCGTTTACAGGGGCGCAAAGGCCAGTATCAAACAGTACCGGATCATATGCCTGCAAAACATCAGAAGTATCTGGAATGGGATGAGGAGCGCTTCCTGTCCTGGGCAGATAATATCGGCAGCTCAACAAGAAAACTGATTCAACTTGTACTTGGTAAGTACGCTATTCCTCAACAGGGTTTTCGCTCCTGCTTCGGTATTTTGAAATTTGGAGACAATGGCAACGAGCAACTGTTGGAGCAGACATCTACCAAGGTTCTGAGCTATACAGATGCTCCCAGTTACAAGCTTGTAAAGGCAATCTTCAAGGAGATGAAGAATCAGGATATTGAAACTGTCAGAGAAGTTGACCCAAGCATAAGCCATGCTTTTATTCGCAATTTGAGAGGTGACGTAAAATGAGCAATCAAACATACACTAAGCTGAAAGCCCTGCATCTTTCCGGCATGGCAGAATGCTACAAAGAAATGGTCATTGAAAGAGAAGGCGGAGTTCTTACTGCAGAGGAAGTACTAACTCTCATGGTCGATCGCGAAGAGGACAAGAGAGTTAGCACTAAACGCCAAAGACTTATCCAGAAAGCAGCTTTCGAACAGCCCCAGGCTTCCCTTTCCGAAATAGATTACGACGAAGGACGCATATTGGACAGAGGAGTTGTACTGAGATTGGAAACTTGTGACTTCATCGACAAGAGCAGAAATATTGTCATCATGGGTGCAACCGGGAGTGGCAAAAGCTATCTGGCCTGTGCCCTGGGAATGTCCGCTTGCCTGAAACTATACAGTGTACGCTTCACTCGCATGAGATCATTGTTGGATGACCTCAGACTTGCTTCAGATCTGAAGCATACACGGTATTCAAAGGAGTTGAAGAAATGCAACTTGCTTATCATCGATGACTGGATGCTATCAGAAATTGACGAGCTGGAAACACAGTTCCTGTATGAACTTATTCACGACCGGGAACTGACTGACGGAACATCGACTATGCTTTGT
>JAAYEX010000253.1 GCA_012728535.1 Clostridiaceae bacterium
GTCTTGCACCAGCAATGCTTCTGCTACAGCCTGAGCCTGGTCAAGGTCTTCCTGGGTCGGGTTCCAGTTGACACGCAACTCGGCATCTACCACATCAAAACCGGCATCAGCCAGGCTTTCCTGAAGTATTTTGACTGATTCACCGGTCCAACCGTAACAACCGAAGGCGGCTGCCTTCTTGTTCTTGAATTTCAGAGATTTGAGAAAGGTCAACCAGCCGTTGACACTGGACAAGACATCATTTAAGACTGTCGGTGATCCTACCGCAATAGCCCTGGACTTGAAGACCTCTGTCATAATTTCATTTTTGTCGGCTTTCGCAATATTAAATACCTTAACTCTTGTTTCAGGAGAAAGCTCATTGATGTGCCCGGCGATGGCGTTGGCCAGAGCAGTGGTGCCTTCCCACATGGTTTCATAAACAATAGTGATCTGATCTTCCTGATAGGCATCAGCCCAAGTGGCATATTTTTCAACAATCTGTATTGGATTATCGCGCCAGATCACACCGTGACTGGGAGCGATGATATCAATATCCAGATTAAGGGCGCCGATTTCTTCCAGCTTGCGAGTGACCAGAGCAGAGAAAGGGTTGAGAATGTTGGCGTAGTACTTCATGGCTTCCTTCTCCAGGAGGCAGGGGTCAGCAAGATCGTTAAAGAGCTCTTCTACTGCAAAATGCTGACCGAAGGCATCATTGGAAAAGAGGATGTTGTCACCTGTCAGATAGCTGGCCATACTGTCAGGCCAGTGCAACATACGCATTTCGACAAAGACTAGGGACTTGCCGTTACCTACGTCGAGGGTATCACCGGTTTTGACAATGTTGAAGTTCCAGTCTTCGTGATATTGACCCTTGAGACTTTTAACGGCGTTGGCCGTACAATAGATGGGTGTATCGGGAATTTCCCGCATTAACAGAGGGAGAGAACCTGAGTGATCGACTTCGCCGTGCTGAACCACAATGTAGTCAATGTCTTTCAGATCTATTTCCTGCTTAAGATTATTTAAGAAATGCTCTCCGTGAGGTTTCCAGATTGTGTCCACAAGAACGGTTTTTTCTTCTTCGATCAGATAAGCATTCTGGCTGGAACCATTAAAGATACTATAGTCACTGCCGTGAAATTCTTGCAGTTCCCAGTCAATAAAGCCGATCCAGCTGACATTGTTCTTAACTTTCTTGCGCATTAAAAAATCTCCTTACATAAATTGTGCTTATTTGATGTTCCGGATTTATTATCATCTAATCATAGCAAAGAATTTAAAAATGAAACTAATATTTTTTGTTAAGAGTTACAGATTATAGAATACAAAGGGGGAAGCTATGTTACTGGTGTTTTGGTCAGTTGATGCTATAGTCGAACTAACGATTAGGTCACTTTAAGGAGGCAAGCTTATGATTAGCCAACATATGACGATTGCGGAAGCGGTCAAAAATAATCCTGATATCATTAATCCCTTGTCTGAATATGGCATCGACTATTGTTGTGAAGGTGCGAAAAAACTCAGTGATGCCATGAAAGTTAACAATATCGATCCCGATATAATAATCACACAGTTGAATAACGTTAGGGATCCTGATACTAACCTTGACTTCAAGAAAGCTCTGCGAATGGACCGGCCTGAAGATAAAAAGAAGCTGATTGCCCATATTATCAAGCACCACCACCGCTTGGAAGAGAAGCTCCTCTCAGAGATTGGCGAATACTTACCGATTCTGCTCCGGGTGCATTATGAAGAGCATAGTGACGAGCTCTCCCGCCTGTACAAGAAGTTTTCACAGCTGAACGCTGAACTGACAGTTCACTTGGCGAATGAAGAGCGTGCTGAGTTTCAGCGCATACTTGAAGATGAGGACTTTGACAGGTCGACGATGCTCGCTGAACACGATATAATCGCCGGCCTTTTGCACGATGTGAAACGTATGACCAATGATTTCACCCCGCCTCCCGATTGCTGCCAGACCTATGAGTTGGCTTTTGCCAGGCTTAAGGAATTGTATGAGGATATTCACCAGCATTTCTTCCTGGAAAATAACATCCTCTTTGTGTAAATACAGTTACAGCTTCGAGAGTGAAAGTTTAACAAATGATTTGCCTTTTTACCCATCTCTGTGATATCATCATTCGGCGTATAGTAGCTTATGGAGGTTAGCAATGGATACCATACAAATAGTCCTCGGCGTCATTTATGTCATCGTCTGCATAGGACTCATTATTACAGTCATGTTTCAAGAATCCTCATCTAAAGGTTTGGGTGCGCTCTCAGGCGAAAGATCAGACACTTTTTATGGAAAAACAAAGAAAAACAGCCGTGATGCAATCCTGTCCCGTTTGACTGTTGTGTTCGCCGTATCATTCGCAGTGTTGTCGATGGTCCTCTATCTATTGACCGGCCGGGGAATATAGCTGATTTAGAGTTTTTTAATAAAAAGATAAAAAGAGCCGAATGGCTCTTTTTTGATTGTGCTTACTCAATCTGTTTCTATGATTGCTTGTCCGGATTGTACTCACAAATAGAAAATGGAGCCAGACGCTCCATTAGTTCAGCCGGCACATCGTCTCTCATTTCAACAGTGACGGGCTCGTTCAGATTCAAGCTGAAAATTCCCATAATCGATTTTGCGTCAACAACATATGGTCCGGATACGATACTGATCTGACCGGGGTACTGGTTGACGAGCCGAACAAAATTTTTAACTCGTTCTATAGATGAAAGCAAAACTTGACAACGTTGCATATGACCTCCGAAATTACCTATTTCAGTTTATATGAAAGCGGAATAATATACTAGGATACATGTCTTTTGTATCATAATCAGGGTCGATGATATGCTGCATATATTATGATAATAATATTGTTTAGAAAGTTTATTAATGGATAAAAAAGAGCAAATTAAATTTGCCTCGCTGGCTTTGGGTTGCAAGACTAATCAATATGAGTTGGATGCTCTCAATGACGAAGCAGCGGCTGCCGGATTCCAAACGGTAGCTGCTGATGACGTTGCGGATGTTTATGTCTTGAATTCATGTACGGTGACAGCAGAGGCCGGCCGTAAATGCAGGCAGATGCTGCGACGCTTTCGCAAACAAAATCCGGAGGCACTCATTGTCTGCAGTGGCTGCCATTCTGAACTTTATGACCTGGGATCGCTATGCGATCTCTCTATAGGAACGGTTGGACGTTCACAGTTACTGGATGAGATCATTGCGAGACTTGCAGAAGCTGAGGCTCCTGATGCTGAGCCGCTGCGACAGGAACGATTTGTTGTCGAAACTGAAAACCCTTTATGGAGACAGTATGAGGAATTATCCGGCACGGCATATGCAGAAGAGACTCGTGCTTACTTGAAAATACAGGATGGCTGTGACAACCGCTGTTCTTATTGCGCTACCACGTTGGCGCGCGGTCCTGCGCGCAGCCGGCGGCCTGAGGCGATTATCCGCGAAGCAGAGAGACTTGTAGCCGCAAATTACGGAGAGCTGGTGCTGACCGGAACAAACCTTAATTCTTATGCCTGTGATTGGCAGCGGCATGACCCCGAATCCCCCGGGCTGATCGATCTTCTGGAAGAACTAAACCGGATTCCGGGCCTGATTCGACTACGGTTGAGTTCTATTGATGCTGCAGGAATTATTTCAGACGAGTTCATGAAACGTTATGCCGGAATGGAACGCGCCTGCCCCCATTTCCATCTTTCCCTGCAAAGTGGTTGCAACAAGATACTGCGTGCTATGCGAAGGCGCGACACGCGCGAAAGCTTTCGTATGGCCGTACAGACGATACGTAAATACTTACCCAAGGCGGGTATCAGTACGGATATTATTGTCGGTTTTCCGGGAGAGACAGAGGAAGACTTCCAGGAAACCATGGATTTTTGTGAGGAAATGAACTTCATGCGAATTCATGTCTTCCGCTTTTCACGGCGCGAAGACACGGCAGCTTATGATATGCCTGATCAACTGCACGGTGATATCAAGCGTGAACGGGCTGAAAGAATGCATGCACTTGCCGAACAGCTGGCTCACCGGGCAATCGACAAAAGCCTGGGTGAAAGCAGAAGTGTCTTAGCTGAAAGAGATGATGAGTTGGGAAGATGGCATGGTTATACGGAAGACTATCTTCCGGCAATTGTCTTGCCTGACAAAGTCGGCGCGATATCGCGGGGTGATCTGCTTAAGGTCAGATTGTGCGAGCGCTGTGACTCTTTTGTAATAGCTAGGGTATCTGATTGATGTTAAACTGTATAAAGCAAGAAAATGGAGGGACTTTTAATGGATCAAGGTGATACAGCCCGCTTCGAAATTATTACCGACCGTAAACAGCAAGCACACGATATTATGGCGGAAGTTATGATTTCCCTGGAGGAAAAAGGCTATAACCCGATCAATCAGCTTGTTGGCTATTTCCTCTCCGGCGACCCTACTTATATCACTAACCATAAGGGTGCCCGTGGAGTAATCAGACGCATGGAGCGTGATGATTTGCTGGCGGTAATAATCAAGGATTATGTCGAGCAACTCGATTAGCATATGAGAGCTCTGGGGATTGACTTCGGTTTACGCCGTGTAGGCATTGCTTTGAGCGATCCTTTACGGATTGTAGCGTCTAGACATTCAACGCTGATTTGGAATGGCAAGGATTTAGATGCGCTGTTAGAGCGTATCTTTCTTCTTTGTGAAGAAAATCAGGTTAACACTATTGTTGTAGGCTATCCGCTGCGAACTGACGGGGATAAAAGTCCCATGACCGACCTGACTGTGAGTTTTGCCGAGCGACTCAGGGAAGGTGGCAGGGAAGTGGTTCTGGTCGACGAGAGATATACATCACTTATGGCCGGCCAGATTCTCCAGGAGACTAAGAAAAATAAAGGGCGTGACAAAGGACTGATTGACCGGATTGCTGCTGAAATAATTCTGCAGGACTATTTGGAAAGTGAGCGAGATTGTGCTCTTTAGGCTACACGCGTTAACGCGCATCTGTTATAATCTGCCCTAAGCTCAGAAAACATATATTTGAACGACAGCTAATGTCTTACTAGTTGCTGCCGCCAAATTGTTTGAGCATATATTTGAACTAATAGGAGGAATTATATATGGATTTTTTAAAACTCTACTACAGCCCTAATCACGAGGGATGCTCTTGTGGCCATGGTCACGGAGACCATGATGATTTTGATGGGTCTTTCGAGGATTCCGAGATTATTTTGGTAGATCCCGAAACTAATGAAGAATTTGCCTTTATCTTCTATGACAATTTTGTTTTCGAGGATGAAGAATACTGTGTTCTGGTTACAAAAGAAGATGAAGAAGACGAAGAGTCCTTTTCCTGGCTGATTATGCAGTATAGCTGCGATGAAGATGGCGAAGAAGCCCTGATCAGTCTGGATGAGGAAGATGAAGACCGTATCTACGCAGTATACGAAGCCATACTCGACGAAATGGACGAGGAAGAGGAGAATGAAGAGGAGTAACACTTCTTCAGGCTCAGGCAGGAAACCAGAACATCGTCCGATGGGGCGAAAACGCAGCATTGAAGATGATGTTCTGGCAGTTCTGATCGACGAGCGTTCGGGACGTGAATACTATGTCTCTATGCTTGATAGCTTTCCGTACAAGGGTCGTTCTTATTCGGTGATGTATAATTATGAACCTGATGATGGTTACCGCCGTGATCCGGAAATTGTTGTTATGCGATCCTGGCGCGATAATAACGGAGAGCAGATATTTTCTTCGATCAGGGATCGCAAGGAATTGGATGCAGTTTTCGAAGTATTTTTCAGTCGTTACGCAGAGTCGATTACTTCAGATTCATGAGTTTGGCAGACTGAGCATTGATCCCTGAGCTATCCGGCGATGAGAGCGTGCTTCGTTCGACTCTGAATGGAAGGGTAGATATGTCGCAGCGTATAGAAACTAAGTCTGAAGGTAACGACGGCGGGGAAGTCAAGTTTCAGAAACGTAAATTTTCGCTGGCTTCTGTTCTTTTACCGATATTTTTTCTTTTTTTACATCAAATTGTACTCAATGCCATGGCCTTTTTGAGGATATATCTTTATGCAAAAAATACAGGCCTTGCAGGTGAGGAACTGATGAGGGTCTTCACACGGCCGGATCTCTTTTATCAGTATTTACTTGCATCGGATGCACAAAATTATGCTTCTCTCCTGGCCATGCTGATACTGATACCAGTTTATCTGCTGTATCTTTTCTGGCGCAGGCGCAAAGATTCTGATATTGTTCGTCTGCAAAGGCAGGGGATTGTATCTTATTTTGAAAGTGTAGTTCTGATAATCGGTACACTGGGACTGACACCGCTTTGGATGGCTTTTCTGCTTTTGTTCGAAGAAGCGGATAACTTCATCGGAAAGGCCTTACGTGATTATCTGATACAAGCGGAAATGCTGACTTCGGAAGAAGGCAGCCTCTGGCTGCAAGTAATTTCATTAGTAGTTTTAGTACCAATAGCGGAGGAACTCCTTTTTCGGGGTATTTTGCAGGGAGAGCTTTCGCTGCGCTTTTCCCGCACGACAAGAGTTCTTGTCTGTTCAGTTGTTTTTGCCGTTTTCCATTTTGACCTTATTCAAGGCAGCTACGTGTTTCTTGCCGGTATAGTTCTTTCTCTGGCTTATGAACTAACTAACAATCTGTTTGTGCCGGTATTTATGCATATGGTCTTCAATTTTGTCGGAGGTGGAATTTTACAGCGGATTTTTAACCTGGATGAACAGGGAGCGGGTATTTTGCTAATTCTTTTGTTTGTTTTTATCCCCTTAGCTCTGGCAGTTTTAGCAATCTGGTTTCGCCGTGACAAAGAGAAACGAGAAAAGGAAATTTACGGTTTGTATAATGATCTGAGTGGTAAAATATGAGATTATTTTCCCGATATTTGCCCGAACGCCTCCATAAGCGAACTATCGTCGTGTTAGTTAGCGTTATTTTGCTGGTTGCCATTTTGGCCGCCGCAGTTCTGCTGGCAGCAAGGGCCTATGTTGTTCCTGAGAATACGACTACTTTTACCATTGCTCAGGATAACACCGGGCGTTATGTTTCAGGACTTGGCGTGAACCTGCTTCGTTTGCCCAGTGCAAATTTAATCCATAATGGTGCTTTTGATCAGCCATTGGTGCAAACGCAATTTATTGTAAACGGGGGTAGTGAAAACAAGTTTTCCGTAAATACTTCGGAGTCAATCGGTAATCTTCCACTGACAGATGATTTTTTCAAAGGCGCAGACATTAGTATTTTCCGATCCGGTAATGAAGGAATGCAAAAACTTCACTCTGCTAAGATTACCTCCTATGAAGTTGGCCGCCTACTTAATCAGACAGCGGTAGATTTGCCAGACAATCTTGCCGGTATACGTTGGTTTGATTTCGCAGAATCGGATTCCATCGTTGAAAGGGTTGTGGCTGCTGGATCTGAGGGTACTTTGCTTTCACTGGGGAAGTTGGACGACGTTGAAGTAATTAAGTCAGGTCACGAAGACGACATTACAGCTATTGCTTATGGGCACGATGGTTTCCTGGCGGTAGACTGTGGAGGCAGATTTTATGTATCGGGCGCCGGGCTTGATTTTACTGAGTTAAATATGCGCGGAACAGGTCCCTTTCTCGA
>JAAYEX010000254.1 GCA_012728535.1 Clostridiaceae bacterium
GGCTTGCTGGAAAAGTGAGAGTTTAGGCAGGCGTTGACTAACTCTTCGGTACAGCAGCTGTCGCAAATGATATCTGTGTTTGGCAGAATAGAATCCAGCCGGCGCGGAAGCTAAAGAACCAGCCAGTTGGAAAATGAAAAACTCCCCTGCAACTACCCGCTCAGGTATCCTTTTAGTATCTAAAGCTGAAAGGAAGAACGGAGATGTTAACAGTGGAGCAAATTTATGATATCAGAGAAATGTATTTCAAAGAAGGCAAGAGCATGCGAGAAATCTCTCGCCTTAGCGGGCGTGATCGGGAAACTATAAAACGTTATGTAGAGCAGGAGGACTTTAGCATTGAAGTTCCTATCCGTCAGCGGCGCAGCAGTAAAACGGATGCATATCGCGAACAAGTCAGACAGTGGTTGATCGATGATGAAACTGCGCCTCCAAAGCAGCGTCATACAGCGAAAAAGGTCTATGACCGTCTTAAAAAGAAACAAGCAAAGAAAGGCTTAATGCTGGATGTCTCAGCTCGAAGTATCCGTAGTTTAGTGGCTGAGCTGAGGCGTGAATTGATTCAGCAGGAACTTGTATCCCTGCCTCTATTGCATCCTGCCGGAGAAGCCCAGGGTGATTTTGGCAAAACAGTCTTTTATGAACGTGGTATCAAATATGAAGGCCATCATTTTTGTATGACCTTACCACACTCTGACGCCAAATGGACTCAGTTATTCAAGGGTCAGGACTTTGAGTGTCTTGCCCGAGGCATGATCGATATATTTGAGCACATAGGTGGAGTCCCCACAGTCATTCGCTTCGACAACATGTCGACAGCTGTAAAAGAAATTAAGGCACACGGGGGGCGCGAGCTGACAGAAAACTTCCGCAGACTCCAGTGTCATTTCGGTTTTGAGAGCAATTTCTGCAACCCGGCGGCAGGTCACGAGAAGGGTTCCGTGGAAAATTATGTGGGCTGCAGTCGTCGCAATTTCTTTGTCCCTGTACCGGAGATGCCTGATCTTGAGATATACAATCAGGAACTTCTCCTGCGTTGTGATGCCCGTCTCGAAGAGGAGCATTACAAACTGCAGAGGCTGGTTAAAGATCTGTTTGCCGAAGATGAAAGCAAGCTACTGCCACTTGCAGCTTATCCCTTCGACGCCTGCCGTTATGTTCCGTCCCGAACTGATAACTATGGCATGGCCAGATACCAGACTAACCGCTACTCTACTGCCGGTCACTTCAGGCGCACCGACGTTACCTTGAAAGTGGATGCCTACACGGTGACGGTGCTGGATGAACAGATGCAAGTTGTTGTTCGTCATCCGCGCCTGTATGGGCAGAAGAAAGAATCCATGATCTGGTCACCATATCTGGAAGTTTTAGCCAAACGACCTATGGCAATAAGGTACAGTGGTTTCTATGAGGGTTTACCCAAAGAACTGAGGCTTTTTCTTGATGACTGTGATTTAAGTGGCAGACAGAAAGTTCTCAAGCTTTTATCCAAAGAGAGCCAAAGTGGCGACATCGATACCCCTATCTCTCTGCTCACAAAGGCTGTAGCGCTGAAACCTACGAATGCTGATTCCCTGATCTCAGCATATGCTTTTGTCGCCAACAAACCTCTACAGATGCCTAAGAACCCTGTTTCAGAGCTACTGCCTGACACTCCTGAGTACAGCCTTGATCTGTCGGTCTACGGACAACTTCTAGGAGGTGCAGCATGTCTAAAACGCTAATTACAGAACTTTGCCGGCAGCTGCGTCTGGGAACTTATATTGCTGACAGCTATACAGAGGTTGAGGCTGATAGCCACGAAGAGTTTTTGATTAAGCTTTTGACAGAGGCTGTCGCTAAGCGCAGCTCTGAGCGGCGCAAGCGTTATATCCAGCAGGCAGGTTTCGACCTGATGAAGGGCTATGATGATTTTGATTTCTCGGATCTTGTTTTACCTGCCGGACTTACACCGGAGAGTTTGCGTACTTGTGATTTTGTGGAAATGCAGCAGAACCTGATTCTCTATGGGAGGCCGGGAACAGGCAAGACACACCTGGCTATCGCTCTTGGCATAGAGGCTTGCAAGCGTGACTACAAAGTCCTTTACTACAAAACTAGCCGCCTGGTTAACCTTTTATCGCAAGCCAAGGAAGAGCGAAGTGAAAGCAAGTTCTGGCGAAAACTTAACAATGCTGATTTGTTGATTTTGGACGAGTGGGGCTACATCCCCTTTGAACGGCTAGGTACACAGCTTCTCTTTGAGGCCATTTCTGATTGCTATGAGAAGAGAAGTGTGATTATTACAACTAATTTGCCTTTTGATGAATGGAACACAATCTTTTACGACCAGAAACTGACTGCAGCCATCTTAGATCGATTGATACACCATGGACTGCTGCTGATGCACGATGGACAAAGCTACCGCTTGCAGAACTCACAAATGCAATAGCGGAGCACAGGATTATTGGAACGAAGCGGGTGGAAATATTCTTAGCTTCCGCAGTGGCGGGTTTTTAACTTCCGCGCTGGTAGACTTTTAGCTTCCGCGCCGGCTGCTTTCATGCTTGCCAAACACACTTGTGAAAATACAAGTAAATAATGGCTTAAAGCCTGAAATTACACCTACACAACCACTTTCTAGTAGTTATCACATATTATCGAGTATAGTAGCGACTTTGCGTAAGATACCAACAAACTCATGTTTGTTGAATGCTTTAAAAATATATTAATGTGTCTAATTGGATAGTGTACGCAATTTTTATGGCTGCTGTTCCATGGTTGTTTATCTTGAGAGCATTGCTTGACGGCTTCGTTTGATTCATAAGACTATTCCTGACTAAATCAATTTATTTTAATAGAGCAATATTAAATGGAACTGATATTTTGTTATCAGTGGTTTCAATCCTTTACTTCTCATATTTATAAGAAGTAAAAGGAGCAGGGGATGTGCAAGGCTGGCTGCTGGTTAGGTTGCGTTTGCAGCCGTACTTTCTTTCCTTAATTTTCTTTTCATTCTCCAGAGGTATGGTTTTGGGGAGGCATTGAAATAATTTGCTGACTTGGAATTCAGGATTCAAATTTCAATGTGCGATTGAATATGTCTATTTAATATTATCATATATGACATGAATA
>JAAYEX010000255.1 GCA_012728535.1 Clostridiaceae bacterium
ACAAAGCAGCAACTGGTTGATTTTTTGACAACTGTTGCGGATGAAGCAGAGGTGGCCGGAGTCAACAAGGCTTCGGAAGAGGTGCAGGAAGAAGAAAAACTGCCCGTAACCCGCACTAAGGCTTCAAAGAGCAAGACAGCTGCAAAAAAAGATACAGCAAAGGATGCTGAAGCCGAACCGGTGGAAGAAATTGAAAAGAGTGATAGCTCTGAAAAAGAGAATGGGGACAAGCAAGAGGATCCGGTCACTGAAGATGAAGCCGTAAACGAAAAACCCAGGCGCAGTCGAAAGACCGGCTCTAAAAGCAGCTCAAAACGTCATCAGGCAAGCAAAACAGATGAAGTTGAAAAGAATATACAGGGAAACAGCCGGGAACTGCTTCCGCCTCAGGATCCGGAAGATGTGGAAGCGATAATTGCAGATCTTGAAAATGAAAGTGTTGGCGGATCTGCAGAAGATACAGGCGTTGATGAGAAAGAAATAGTTACAGGCATCCTGGAAATAATGCCGGAGGGCTATGGCTTCCTGAGAGTAGAGAACTATTTACAAAGTAATTTCGATATTTATATTTCACCACAGTTTATTCGCAGATTTCACCTGCGTACCGGCGATCTGGTTAAGGGACCGGCGCGACCGCAACGTGATAATGAACGCTACAGGGCACTTTCTTTTATCGATACAGTCAATGATATGCCCCCTGAACAGATGAAGAGAAGACCTGCTTTCGACCGTCTGACTCCGATTTATCCCAATGAGCGTTTTAAGCTCGAGACAGATCGCAATGAATTATCTACCAGGATTATTGACTTGGTTTCCCCCATCGGCAAAGGTCAGCGCGGGATGATTGTTTCTCCGCCAAAAGCAGGTAAGACCATGTTGCTGCAGAAGATAGCCAATGCTATCGCACAAAACAATCCGGAAGTTAAACTCATGGTGCTTCTGATTGATGAACGTCCTGAAGAAGTTACGGACATGCAGCGCTCGATCGAAGGCGAAGTTGCATACTCCACCTTTGACCGCACCCCTGAGAATCACGTGAAAATTACCGAGCTGGTTTTAGAACGTGCCATGCGCCTGGTCGAGCTGGGCCATGACGTGGTTATTTTGCTTGACAGTATTACCCGTATGGGCCGTGCCTATAACTTAACCATTAATCCTACCGGCCGCACACTGTCCGGCGGACTTGATCCGGGAGCTCTCTATGGTCCTAAACGCTTTTTCGGAGCAGCCAGAAATATCGAACATGGCGGAAGCCTGACTATTATCGCCACGGCGCTGATCGATACAGGTTCACGTATGGATGAAGTTATTTTTGAAGAATTTAAGGGCACCGGTAACATGGAGGTCATCCTCGACCGCAAACTGGCTGACAAGCGTATCTTCCCGGCTATCGATATTGTTAAATCAAGCACGAGACGTGAGGAACTGCTCCTGTCAGAGCGGGAACTGGATGCTGTCTGGTCTCTGCGTAAAGCCTTCGGTCAGCTGGAAACCCCTGCGGTCACCGAGACTATGATCAGCCTCTTAATGAAGACCCGTGATAATGATCAATTTATCTCTTCGATCAATGTATCCTTCAGCGATCGTTCTCTCTTTGAAGCAATGCGCGGAACATCTAAGGGAAACGGCAACTCGAACGGAAACAATAACAGAAGCTAAATCCCGGTCTGCATTGTGCTAAGTCAATGCCTGCCTGACTCATGATCAACTAAGCCTATCGGTGTTTAGAAAGAGTGCATACCTGACAAAAAGGAGGCGCCTGATGTCAATATTCAAATCCAGGAACAAAGTCGACTATTTCGGTCTCTTGTTGAACTTAAGTGAATATTCGATTAAGGCGGCAAATTTGCTTGAAGAGAGCCTGCTTGATTATGATCATGAAAAACTGCCGGAATTGCTGATGGAAATCCACGAAATTGAGCACACGGCAGACCTTGTCCTGCGCGATCTGAATCACAAACTGGCCAGGCGCCATTCACATCCACTGAAAAAAGAAGATATCAGCAACATCTCTTATCTCATAGATGAGGTGACGGACAGGACTGAAGATATCCTGATGCGCTTTGACTTGTTTAACGTGCAAAAGCTTCGCAGCGAAGCACTGGAGTTTGCCAAACTGATTTCCCGCGGCAGTGTGACGATGGCCAAGATGTTGGAAAAGTTCAGAAACTTTAAAACTTCTCTGTTGGTAAGGGAGAGTATTGTTGAGATAAATGATATTGAAGAAGAAGGCGACAATCTCTACGCGAGTTCTATCCGCCGCCTTTACAGAGAGAGCAGCGATCCGATTGAGACCATTGTCTGGACTGAAATTTTCTATCGCTTTGAAAGATGCTGTGACAGTTTAGAAGAGCTAGCCCAATACGTAGAAATTGTTATCATAAAAAACACTTAAGCTTCAGCAGGTCGTCCTGAGTTTCGGCCCGGGACCAAAAAACACAGGGTACGGAAAAACATCAGGATTTGTCCCGGCTGAGTTTTTGTAATATCATTCATATGTCAGGGGAGTCGTAATACGACTGAGAGGACCTAGAGTCGACCCTAGAACCTGATCCGGGTAATGCCGGCGGAGGGAGTACTAATCCGTGTTTTCTTCAAAAAAAGATGAATCTTATAAACAAAAGCTACTGCATGCGCTAAAGCTGATTTTGCCGCCTGTGATTTTTATCCTGCTCCTGCTCTTGTTACTGCAGTTTTTAGCGGACAGTGGAATCATAAAAAGCTTTGTCCTGCCGGCGCCGAGTGCCGTATTTCATTCTCTTACTGCAGATATGCCACTCTTTGGCCCGCATATACTGCAAACACTCAAAATCGCCTTGCTTGGTTTTGTGCTGAGCATGATCGTGGGTATGCTTTTTGCCCTCCTGATGTTTCGCTTCAAAAACGTTTATCGCATATTCTATCCCTTGGTGGTTGCCTCACAAACGATACCGACCATGGTAATAACGCCGGTAATTGTATTGATTCTCGGCTACAGTGACTTACCAAGGTTGTTTGTGGTGGTTCTGACTTGTTTCTTCCCGATCACGATTAGCCTTTTCAGAGGCTTGCGTTCAGTTGACAGTGACCTGCTGAGACTGATGCAGACTATGGGTGCCGGCAGCTGGGATACCATGCGGCACGTGCTCCTGCCGGCAAGCATGCCGCAGTTATTCTCCGGCCTGCGTATTTCCGCCACTTACAGTGTGATGTCAGCCGTTTTGGCCGAATGGTCAGGCGGAGGTGATGGACTTGGCATACTTATGTTGCGCAGCAAACGCTCCTTCCGTTTTGACCGCATGTTCGCTGCAGTCATACTGATCATCGTGTTAAGCCTGGCGTTTTACGGGACAGTTATATTGCTGGAACGTATCATGATGCCATGGCAGCACTCCTTGAAACAGAAAAGAAAAAATGTGGGCGGCAAAGTGTTGGCTTTGCTTTTAATCTTACTGCTTCTGCCTTTGCCGGCTTGCGGGAAGGCTCCTGATGGAGTAGAAGAACTGCAGGAGCTGACTTTTGCACTCGACTGGACACCGAATACCAATCACAGCGGATTGTATCTGGCGCAGGAACGCGGTTACTATGCTGAGGAAGGTTTAAACATTACTTTCCGTGAGTCCGACATGAATTTTATCGAGATGGTTGCTAACGGCACCGCCGCTTTCGGAATTGCATCGCAGGAACAGGTTTTGCAGGCCAGGGCTTCTTCTGCAAAAATCCCGGTTGTAGCTATCGCTGCCTTGCTCCAGCACAATACTTCCGGTTTTGCGTCGGCTGCAGATCGCGGCATTGAATCACCGCAGGATTTCGAGGGACATATTTACAGCGGTTGGGGTACCGAACTGGAACTGGCTTTTATCCGCTCTCTGATGGAAAAAAGTAATGCCGATTATGGTCAGGTAGAAATTATAAACCAGTCCGCCTCCAACTTTATCGCCAGCATGGAGACAGAAGCAGATTTTGCCTGGATCTATTATGGCTGGGATGGAGTGAACTGTGAACTCCAGGACTATCCGATAAATTTCATTCTTTTAGGGGATATTGATGAGCGTCTGGATTTCTATTCACCGGTTCTGATCACAAGTGATGAACTGATTGAAAGTGATCCCGAGCTTGTGGAGAGATTTCTTCGCGCTACACGACGCGGATATCTGGACGCCATCGCAGATGCCGATGCTGCAGTTGCAGCTTTGATGAAGGCTGCACCGGAGCTTGATCCGGTTCTCTTGCTGGCAAGTCAGGAATGGCTGAATAATGAAAGCGAAAAGTCTTCTGAAGCCTGGGGATCTATGCTGGCTGAAAGGTGGGAAAACTTCGCCCTCTGGATGAGTGAAAACAATCTCCTGGAAGAAGATTTAGATGTTAACGCTGCGTATTCGAATGAGTTTCTGCCGGAGGAATAGGGAAGAGTGATGAGTAGGCTTTTGTTGTCCTGTAAGAATATACACAAAAGTTATGATGGCATGCCGGTGCTAGAGGATATCTCACTGGAGCTTCATCGTGGCGAGATTGTAGCAATCCTCGGCAAGAGCGGCAGTGGAAAATCTACCCTGTTTAACCTGCTTGCCTGCCTTGATACTCCTGACAGCGGTCAGATAAACCACCATGCCCGTGTGGGCTATATGATGCAAAAAGATCTTTTGCTCGACTGGAAGACAGTTCAGGATAATATCGCCTTACCTTTGCTCTTACGGTCGGTGCCCAAGGATGAGGCCAGGGCGACTGCCAGGAAATATATGCCGGTTTTTGGCCTTGAAGGTCTGGAAGATCGCTGGCCGGCTACCTTGTCCGGTGGCCAGCGCCAGCGTAGTGCCCTGTTGCGCACCTGGCTTTACTCACAGGAACTGATGCTGCTGGATGAACCTTTCTCAGGTCTGGATGCACTGACACGGGAAGCCCTCTACGAGTGGCTGCTGGAACATAAGGAAGAGCTGGGCCTGTCTATTCTTCTGATCACACATAGCATTGAGGAGGCTATGTTGCTGGCGGACCGCCTTTACATCTTGCAGGGAGAATTACCCTCGCGCCTAAGTCTGCCGATCGAAATTCCCCGGACAGAATCCTCCTCACCCGAACAGATTATTGAGCGCGAAAAGCTTCGCGGGCAAATCCGTGCCGGCCTGGTCGGTTGATGAATAATTCTGTGCCTGGCACCAATTCATGCAGAAATAAGTTATATTTAAGTCAGAGGAGTTGAGATGTCGTATTTGAATTCTGTTTTATTCATTTTTACAGATCAGACCGCCTGGCTTAATGAAGTTGTTATTCTGTTAGCTATCGGTTTGCTTTTGCTGCTTTTACGCAATCATATCAGCAGGGGGATCTGGCACTTTGTTCTTGCCCGCTACCGCAAGCGGAATAATGATCTTTATCTGAGCATGCGTGATCCGCTGGTCCGACCACTGGGCATATTGCTCCCCGCACTTGTTTTCACTACCGCCCTGTATCAGGTTAAAGCTATACCGGACCCTTATTTCACTTTCCTTATAAAGCTGGCCGATACCGCTACCGCCATGGTCGCTTTCTGGCTCTTGATCAGTGTTGTGACCTCTTTTGGCCTTGTCATGGTGAAAGAAAGCAAAGAAAAAGATTCTAAAACCTCACCCGCTGCCATCAGCCTGTTGGCGTCTACAATACGGGTTGGGGTTGTAATTGTTGCAGTCTTTGTCATCCTTTCCTTCTGGGTGAGGAATCTTTCGGGCATTATCGCCGGTGTCGGCATTGGCGGTCTGGCTATAGCTCTGGCTGCACAGGACAGCATTGCCAACGCTTTTGCCAGCCTTATGATCCTCTTCGACCGCCCCTTTGAAGTCGGCGATTGGATTGAAACTTCTGATGTTTCCGGTACTGTCCTTTCGATTGGACTGCGTTCGACCAGAATCCGCCCTCTTGACCAGACTTTTGTGACCATTCCTAACAGCAAGCTGGCTTCCGCCGTTATATTCAATGGCAGCCTGCGGAAGAAACGACGAGTTGATCTAACGATGCTGCTACCCTGGACGCTGCCATTTGACCGTATGGAAGCGTTTCGCGGGGACGTTATTGAGCTTCTGTCACAACATGAAAAGATCGAGCCGGCCAGCTACATGGTCTATTTCTCTGAACTACCCAGGGAAGGTGTGAAACTGTCGCTCTATTTCTATGGGCCGGCTGACCATGTCGAGACGATAAAAGTTCGCAATGAAATAAACATGTCGATTTTGAAGCTGGCGGAAAAACACGAAATCAGTTTTCAGGGGCAGATTTTGTACAGCCTCCCGCAAGATGCATCAGAAAAGCCCAAGTTGTAGGCGGCAGGAGTTTTTCTGCAGCTGAATAATTCTTATTTTTCAAAAATTCACGTACGCGGGAAGCACTGACTGCTTCTCCATTCTGGCGCAGCCGCTCTATTACGCGAAGTTCAATTCCAAGATCAGCCAGTTCCCGACTCAAAACCCGGTTATAGAAATTGGTAATAGCTGAAAGGGGCTCACTGCCGACAAAGCGTATACTGATGCCAAGATGTTGAGCTATTCGCGTGAAGAGCGCAGCATCAAGTTCGGCTTCATCGTTTAAAAAAAGAGAATTCTCGTCCAGCTCTGAGGGCGGATAGAAATAGGAGGGAAAGCTGGCTGTGGAAACGGCGTAGGGGCCACCGGCTGCGGTAAGAACCTGCGGTAGATCGGCGCAGCCGAGCCTGACCATTTCAAATCGCTGGTCAAAGGTAAAGCCATTCTCAGACTCGTCGGAGAGAACCAGCAGCAAGAGTTGATCACATTCTTTCAAGGCTGATTCGACCAGAAAACGATGGCCTTTGCTGAAGGGATTGGCGTTCATGACAATAGCGGCCCGCCGTATCGGACTTGTAGCAGGTGAAGGCAAGTTATTAAAATCAGCTTCCAGTTTTTTCAAGAAATCAAGGAAGAGAGCGGCGCTGTTTTCCATAAGGGTTACACCACGTCCGGTTTCAGCTAAGGGAGTAAAACCGACAGCAGAGAAGAGCTTCCTGTCTTTGGGCTGGGACACGAGCATCAAACGGTCGAGCGACCGCCGCGCAGCTTCTTTTTCCAGCTCGGTGATAAGCTGGGCCATAAGCCCGCTGCCCCGGTGTTCGGCATCTACAGCTATGGAGCGCAGGGTGTAGCGAAAGCAGGAACCTGTCGCCAACATCTCATTCTCGGCATAGAGGGCAAGTGACCAGTCAACCAGCGGATCAAGCCGGATGCCGGCCTGTTGCAGCAAATGCTGCTGAGCCCTGACTTGTTCTGCATCGTGCGGATCTATCAGTCTGGAATAAACTTGCATTGCCTTCTCCTTTCGCTATCAGTCTTTAAAGTTTAGAATAACAGAAGAGGCAGCTCTGATGTGCTAGAATAGCTATTATTTTTGTTCAAGAGGCTTGCTGATTTCAGCTGCGCGAGGAGGCGAATTAATGCAAATCGTAATTGCCGGTGCGGGAAAGTACGGCCGCAGCATTGCCGGTGAATTGGTGGCTGAAGGCCATGATCTTACTTTCATTGAGGAAAAGGAAGAAATTCTGGATTCTTTAATTGAAGACTTCGATCTGTCGGGTATCGTAGGTAATGCTGCCAACTACGTTACTCAGCTGGAGGCCGGTGTCGACAAGTGCGACGCATTTCTGACCATGACCGGTTCAGATGAGGTTAACCTGATTGCAGCAATTTTAGCACAGAGACTGGGCGCGAAGAAAACTATCGCCCGAGTGGTAAACCATGATTATTCACCGGAAGTTCCCTTCGTCAGGCAAGCTTTGGGTATCACTGCCCTGATTAATCCCAATCTGGAATCAGCGCACGAGATAATGCGTATGCTGCGCTATCCCTCAGCGACCAGCGTAGAAAGCTTTTACAGAGGTAAAGTGCATATAGTGGCTGTGCGTGTGCCTAAGGATAGTTTGCTGGCAGATCTGAAGCTTCTGGACTTTAATAAAGTCTGTGGTGACAATCTGATGGTCTGCGTCATTCAGCGCGATGAAGAAGTTTTTATTCCTGATGGCGCGAGTGTGATCAAAGCGGGAGACACTATCCACGTGACCGGCGAAGTTGAGACTTTACAGGATTTCTATGCCCGCACCAACACCCGGGTCCCTGCAATCAGGAATGTAATGATTGTTGGTGGTGGAGCTATTTCCTACTGGCTTCTTGGTCTGATGAACAAGAAAAAATTCAGAGTAAAGATAATTGAACGGGACAGGAAGATCGCCGAACTGGTATACAAGAATTATCCATGGGTTGATGTGCTTTGTGCTGACGGCACTGACCATCAGGTCCTGGAAGAAGCCAGCATTGAAAATTTCGACGCATTTATCTCCTTAACCGGTATCGATGAGGAAAATGTTCTCGCATCCATATTTGCATCGCAAAATGGTGTTAATAAAACAATCACAAAAATTAATCGCACCCGTTTGCTGGAAATCCTGGATGATGAAGATTTGCAAAATATACTCACCCCCCACCACATTGTGTCGGACGAAGTAGTGCGGACGATCAGGGCAATGGAAAACGTTAAAGGCTCAGCCGTGGAAGCACTTTATCGTATAGCTGATGGCAGGGTTGAAGCGCTGGAATTTATCGCCGGCCCGAAGAGTAAGGTGCTTGGTAAAACACTGATCGACCTGCGCCTGCGGCCCTCACTGCGATTAGTCTGCATCATGCGGGGTCACGATATTATCTTCCCTGCAGGCCAGGATATGATCCTTGCAGGTGACCGTGTTATTGTTGTCTGTACCGGTAAACGCCTGACAGACCTGGATGATATATTGGGAGGCTGAGTTTGAATTACAGTTCTGTCCGTTTCGTCCTGAGTAGAATTTTACAGATTTGTTCCGCTCTATTTTTGTTGCCGATTATAGTGGCCTTGTTTTATGGCGAGACAATACTTGCCCTAAAGAGCTTCGGGCTAGTCGCAGTTGTTCTTTTCCTGTCAGCAAGTCTGGCCAGCTTGAAAAAACCCGCAAAACTGCTTTTGCGTGCCAGTGAGGGCATGATTATCACCTTCCTTACCTGGCTTTTAATCTCAGTAGCCAGTGCTTTTGCCTTTATGCTGGCTGGTGAAATACCCGGTTTCGTTGAAGCTTTCTTCGAGTCAGTCTCCGGCTTTACTACAACCGGCTCAACCATAATTCAGGATGTAGAGGCAGTGTCTCACTTTGCTCTCTTTTGGCGCAGTTTCACCCACTTCGTAGGTGGCATGGGTGTCTTGGTTTTCGCCTTTATTATTACCTCGGGTTCAGCGGATTCTGTCAATATAATGAAGGCCGAGATGCCGGGTCCGAGCTTTGGAAAATTGGCAGCCAGGCTGCGTACTACTGCACTTGTCCTCTATGCTATTTATTTCGTAATGACGCTGGTCACAATCTTTTTGCTTTATTTAGGTGACATGCCCTTGTTTGATGCAATCATACATGGTCTCGGTGCTGCCGGTACCGGAGGTTTTTCCAGCAAAAATGCAAGCATAGGCTTCTACAACAGCTCTTACATAAACTGGGTGTTAACCATTGCCATGCTGCTTTTCGGAGTCAATTTCCAGGTTTATTTTGTCAGCCTCACCCGGGGAATCAGACAGGGGCTTAAAAGTGAAGAGCTGCGCTGGTATCTGGGGATATACCTGTCGATGTCACTGATGGTATTTCTTGATAACCTGCGACTTTACGGCTCGCCTGCCTTCTCTTTTGAGCACTCCTTTTTCACCGTCAGTTCATTAATGAGCACAACCGGATACTCTACGGCTGACTTCACTTTGTGGCCGCTGGTTAGCCAGGTTCTCTTGCTTCTGGCCATGATGATCGGAGGGTCAGCAGGATCAACTGCAGGCGGACTGAAAGTATCCCGTCTTGTTGTTTACATAAAATCTGTGCGTGAACAAATAAGTAAGACAAGGGAGCCGAGACAGGTATCGTCGGTGCGCATGGATGGCGAGATTCTTCCCGATCCCGTGAAACAGTCGGTTTTGCGTTATCTTTCCATTTACCTGATGTTTTTGATCCTGGGTACATTATTGGTATCTTTTGACAGCACTGATATCATG
>JAAYEX010000306.1 GCA_012728535.1 Clostridiaceae bacterium
CATCAGAGAAGCAGGTTACACAGTAGATTAGAGGTGATGTCACCTGTTGGTGGTGCCAGGCACCTAAGTTATTCAGTTATTTCAGCTCCGGGGCCCCGGAGCTGTTTTTTTTGTATAGACGCGTGCATAGAATCGTGCCTGGCACCGAATGATGCAGAAGTCTGGTGCATCAAATCGTGCCTGGCACCAAATTGGTGGCACCGAATGAGGCACTGCCAATAACAATTACAGGGTTACATCTGAGGGCGATCTACTTCTCACACGGGAAATGAGATCACTTCCTTCTCGGTACTCGCCACTGGGAGGAATCAGGCACCGAGGCACCAGCTTCCTTTCTAGACTCGTCTTTAGCAGTTCACTTGATAGATTTGTGCAAATATATATTACAATCATCAAGTTTTGCTTTGACTTAACGCTAGACAGAATATTATTTATTAGATGGTTGATCTGCCATTGTTAGTGGTTTATAGACCCAAATAAACAATTAACTATAAATTATGATATATTATATATTACACAAATTTATATGCGTGATTATAAATTGTTTGGTAAAGTTGTCGATGAAGTTTTTTAAAGGAGGGAAGAAATGAAAGGAATTAAGGCACTAAAGAGTATATTATTAGTTGTGTTAATAATTGTTACATTGATAGTACCTGTAACCAATGTTCAAGCAGCAAGTAGATATTCGGATGTTTCACCTACCCATTGGGCCTATAAACAAATAGAGAGCATAGCATCCAAGGGGATTATCGGCGGCTATCCTGATGGTACTTTTCGTCCTAATAACAGCATTACAAGAGAAGAGGCAGCTAAAATGATTGTCTTTGCTGTAGGGTTACCAAACAAAGGGAAGATATCAAACTTCCCTGATGTACCTTCAAAGAGTTGGAGTACAGCAGTCATTGCTGCAGCAAGACAAAATGGCATTATTAATGGATATCCTGATGGGACGTTTAGACCGAAAGGTGAAATAAGCAGACAAGAGGCGGCTGCCATGGTGGCAAAGTCCTTCAATTTACAGCAGGAGATTGGGGCCAAAAAATTTAGCGATGTTGCTGCAAACTCTTGGGCTAAAAGTAGTATAGATAAATTGACCAGTAACAATATTGTTAATGGCTATCCCGATGGAACTTTCCGTCCTAGAAAATCGATTACAAGAGCAGAGTTTGCTGTGTTCATCGCCAAAGCACTGAAGTTTGGTCCGGCAGATTTTTACGAGCCAGACCCAGAGGCAGTGCATATAATTCTTCCTAGCTTACCTGGGGAATATTCGTACGGTGATTACACAAAAGCTAAAGTGCTTGAAATGAGTTATAGCTATAAACCTTATTCATATAATCCTGGCGGGACAATAGACTTCAATTACAGAGTTCAAAAAACATACCAGAAAAGTAATACCAGAATTGATAGTGTTGCTATTAGATGTAAGTTAATGAAAAATGGAGTGATAGTAGATACGAGTCATATCATTTACTTTGGAGCGAATTTAGGTGATATTTATATGGATGTCTTAACGATGTGGATAAGTGAACCGGGTATTTATGAACTGGTACTCTCTGATTACAATTAACGGTTAGAATCGGTGGAATTAGCACAATAAGTATTTTTAATCTGCACTAAAGAGGCTGCCTTTTTTCTTGAGGCAGCCTTTTTTTGGTGTGCCGAGCATGGCACGTTACTAGGTGTTGCAAGTCTACTATAGCTCCGGGGCCCCGGAGCTATTTTTTTGCGTGCATCAAATCGTGCGTGCATCAAATCGTGCCTGGCACCAAATTGGGGCCACCAAATCATGCAGGCATTTAAGCTCATGTTATTGACCTTGTTCATTTGTAGGAGTATAAATGAATAAATGAACAAATAAACATATGGGGGATCTCACATGGGCTACTTTTCAATCGCCATCGTTGGCGTCATGACAGTGTTTGCAGTCATCGGAATTATCGACAGATTATTTTTGAAGGACAAATTGGGGCTAGGTCCTGAGTTTATGAAAGGCATGGAGATGATCGGACCCCTCTGTGTGGCGATCGTCGGCATCATCGCCCTGGTTCCTGAGATCGCCTGGCTTATTGAGCACACTCTGACACCGGTCTACAAACTTCTCGGCCTTGACCCGTCGATGGCTGTTACCTCAATTCTTGCCATTGATATGGGTGGATACCAGTTGGCTCAGAGTGTGGCACTAAACGAAACAATCGCAAATTGGGCAGGGATTGTTTACGGCTCAATGATGGGAGCGACCATTGTGTTTTCAATTCCGGTCGGACTGGCTGCAATCCGGAAGAAAGATATAGCGGCTTTTTCCAAAGGCATTCTCTATGGTATCGCAGCGATTCCTTTCGGAACCTTTGTCGGCGGCCTTGTCATGGGCATACCGGTCGGGACAGTTCTGAAAAATCTCATCATCCCGGTTCTTTTTTCCACAATAATTATTCTTTGTCTTGCAAAATGGCCGAAAAAAACAATAGGTGTTTTCAAGGCTTTCAGCATTTTTGTGAATGCCTTGGCCATGCTGGGACTTGCCCTGGCGATGATCAAGGACTTCATACTTGCTCCTCTTGCAGACATGGCTGTCTTTGATCTGGACAAAGTCCCGTTCTTCCGTTTACTCGGATCAACCGGCGAGGGCATCAGCGTGGCAGGAACAGTAGGCCTTGTCCTCTCAGGCGCTCTTCCTTTTGTAGCCTGTCTAAATAAGTGGTTGCAAAAACCACTCCGGAAGCTGGGGAAGAAGACGGGTATGACAGAGACGGGGATCACAGGTTTCCTGCTCAGTGCCGCCAA
>JAAYEX010000256.1 GCA_012728535.1 Clostridiaceae bacterium
CTGGTTCACCCTGTGGCGAGACCGCAACGTAGCAGAAAAACCCTACCAACTGCAACCCTACATAGTTTTCGACCTCAAACCCTAGTGCCAAAGTTTGGTGCCAGGCACGATTTGATGCACGACCCCAAAAGTTTGGTGCCAGGCACGATTTGATGCACAGCCCAACAAAGACGAAAATTCAGCTTATCCAAGCTTAAGTTAACAAACGGAGGACGAGGAGAAATGAAAAAGAGACTATCGGCAGGTCTGCTTTGCCTCTGCCTGATCCTGTCCCTAGTCACCGGGACAGTTTTCGCAGACGACACCGACCTCAACTGGACAGAATTCGTCACCGCCATGCCGGATTCCGGCTACCTGGAAGACGCTTCCGGCAACGTCAGCATCTCCGCACCCGAAGGCCTGGCCTGGCTAGCCTCCCTGGTCAACGGCCTGAATGGACAAACCCCCAACAACTTTTCCGGCAGGACCATAACTCTCACAGAGGATATTGATCTGGACGGCCATGACTGGATACCGATCGGCGGGGAAGCAACAGCTTTCTCAGGCAGTTTCGACGGTAACGGCAAAAACATTACCAACATGAATGTGAACCTGACCTCTTACGAAAGCACCGGCAATGTCTACGCTGGCCTGTTCGGAGTAGCTGTCAATGCAAACCTCCGCAACATCATCATCGACGGCACAGTATCCATCAGCGGGGATGCTGAGAAAAACTTCGCCGGTGTCATCGTGGCTTACCTTTCCGGAGGTTCACTGACCGCCGCCAGTTCTCAAGCAGACGTAAGCATAGCAGCCGGCAGCAATAAGGAAAACTATGCCGGCGGCATCGCAGGCTACAACAAAGGCGCCACTATCGACGGAGCCATGAAGTTCGGCATACTCGAAATCTACAGCCTGATGGTCGGGGACAGCGCCGGCACCGGCTCCTTCGACGACCTATACTCTCCTGACATAATTAACAACTTCGCCGGCGGCATTACCGGCTTTAACGACTCCGGCCAGGTGAAAAACAGCTCCGCCTACGATCTCATATCAGCAAGCTCCAATAACAGCTGGAACTTTGCCGGCGGTATTGTGGGAAAAAACAACGCAGGCAGGGTAGAGGCCTGTACGGCCGCCATAGGCAGCGTGAGATCCGACGGAAACTCCGGCATGAATTACGCCGGCGGAACCAGCGGAGTCAACACCGGGAGTATACTGGACTGCTCCAATTTCAACAGCGTAGAAGCCACCGGTGACGACCTCTCCCTCAACTATGCCGGCGGCATCGCAGGCATCAATTACGGCGAAATCACCAGAAGTTTCAGCGGCAACACCTTAACGCCTGGGTGAAAAAACCAAGCCTGGAGGCATCACCTTATTCTTATCAGACCTGGACCCTTGCGGAGGACGACACCAAGGACTACCCGGTCTTCGGCACACCCGGCCCCGGAGAAGAAGAGACGGACGAACCGGGACAAACCATACCCGTCCCCACAGATCCCGACCTGCCCCAGACCGGCGAAAGCACAAGAAGCCCGCTGGCTCCAATCTTGCTCATCCTCGCCGGCCTCGCCAGCCTCGGCCTGATCCTCTACAGAAAAAAGGCACGCGCATAAAACCTGCCCTGCATCAAATCGTACCTGGCACCAACTTAGGCACCAACTTATGCCCTGCATAATTCGGTGCCAGGTACACTTTCATTCACAAGCCCCGATCCCTACTCTCTAGTAATAATCTACCTCTTCGTGCATTGGCTCACCAAAAGACCTGCTTCTCTCATCAAAGCTGACCTCACGATGCTTCTGTTGTAGCATCCACTTATAACCGAGTTTATCCACGAAAACCGCACTCCCGAGACCCAGAGCCTCCAGTAAGTCAATGCCCTGAATCTCAGTGCTTCCGGCGTCCATAGCTCTTGTGTAAACTTCTTCAATATTGGGAACAGTCAACTTGACCCACATTGGCCTTGCCTCGGCCTTCTTCGGAGCGAAAAGCTGCTGGTCAGGATCCTCATCCAGCAGATGAAAGCCGACCCCATACATCTTGAAGAAAGTATCCTTCATCCCGGACTCAGGCTCAATTTCGCCGACAATTTCAATATCGAAAATTTGCTTGTAGAGGGCGAGTGCCTCAATACTGTTGGGTACTACCATATCAATTTCTACACCGTGCATGATAAAACCTCCCGATTTTCCCGCAAATGCGCTTGTGATATTTACGACCCTTATAAAGAATACCTACATTATTGAGCCAGCCGCAGGAAGAATTCGTAACACTGGAATTGCCCAACTCCATCAGTTCCTGCATCAATTGGTGCCAGGCACGTTTCTATGCACACAAAAAAACAGGCCGCATCAGCAGCCTGCCTCTAAAACTCTTTTGCATTTATAACTTCGGCTAAGTGATTACTTTTTAACATACTTGGTGGACCTGCCTTGACCCACCTTCGCAATCTGATCCTTATCCTGCAAATCCTTCAAAGCCCGCTCAACCGTGACCAGACTGATATCCGGAGCAACATCCATAATTTCTCTCTTGCTGATCGGCGCCAGCGATCTTTCAATAATCACTCTCACCCGATCCGCCTTGCTCATATGGCGATATTTCAAATGCTCAACCCGTTCTCCGAACACAGAATAGGCCTTTTGCAGTATGCCAAGCATGTAGCGAGTAAACTCAAGGTAGGAGTTTTCCCCTTCAAGCCAGCCAAAAGATGAAGCCTGCAAAGCATCGTAGTAGCTCTCCTTGGTCTCCTCAATCAGCCTCTCGATACTGATATACTTGCCCACAATATAGCCGGACTTATACAGTAGCAATAGCGTCAAAAGTCGGCTCACCCTGCCATTGCCGTCAAGGAAGGGGTGAATGCACAAAAAATCTAAAATAAACATCGGCACCAGAAGCAGGGGATCATAAGCTCCAAGTTGCATTGCCTCATTAAACTGTTCGCAGAGATTAGCAACTGCTTCCGGCGTCTGAAAAGCAGGCAGCGCCTTAAAGCGAACGCTTTGCCTGCCGTCATGATGTATCTCCGCAATGATATTATCCGAATCTTTAAACTTACCGGCAAAATTCACCCCGGAATAGCTGTATAAATCCCTGTGGATCTGCAAGATAATATTAGAATTAAGCGGAATATGATCATAACTCTCATGAATTGTCGCCAAAACATCCCTGTAGCCGGCAATATCTTCTTCTGTTCGATTACAGGGCTCAGCAGCCTTCTTAAACAGTTCATTGATCCTTTTGCCGGATGTAAAAATACCCTCTATCCGATTCGAAGAAACGGTACTTTGGATTGTAGCTACTTCAAGCAAAGAGGTTAAAATATCAGGACTTGCCTCAATAAAAAGGTCTTGCTTGCCCTTCATTTCACGAATATTTCCCATCAAGGCAATAATTTCACTTGTAAATAAAGAAGCAACTTTATCAGTGTAATCGAATTTTCTCACTTATTTCACCGCCCTTCTCAGTCATTATATCTCTAAATGAGGGAGAAAACAAAACAAATGAAGGAGAAAGCAAATTAAATCGTGAATCAAATCGTACCTGGCACCATTCTATGCATCAACTGGTGCCTGCATCATTCGGTACCTGGCACGATTCTATGCAAGCTCAAAAAAGTCTAATAATCCCTGTCAATCTCAAGTCAATATTTGTTAAACCTATATATTGTTGTCCGAATTCTTTAGTGATAATATCCAAATAGTTCAAAAAAAGAAAAGAAGCCAAAACTCAGGAGGGGCATTATGCAAAGACTGAAAGACAAAGTAGCGATTATTACAGGATCAACATCAGGCATGGGACGTGACACAGCCTATGTTTTTGCCGAAGAAGGCGCAAAAGTTGTTGTCTGCGGACGTAATGAAGAACGCGCACGGGAAGTAGTGGAAAACATCAAAGCAAACGGCGGTGAAGCCATATACGTGATCGCCGACATGACCGACCTTGATCAGGTCTGCACAATATTTGACAAGACAATTGAAGCCTACGGCACTGTGGATATCCTCTTCAACAATGCAGGTCTCCTCAGCCTGACACCTTCCCCGGACATCACCATGGAAGAATGGGACCGCGTCATGACCTGCGACGTCACCGCAGCCCTGGTCCTCGCCCAGAAAGTCTACCCGATCATGAAGGAAAAAGGCTCCGGCTCGATCATCAACACCAGCTCAGTTGCCGGCATCTCCGCCCGTTACGGCCCGGTAGCCTACTGCACCGCCAAGCATGCCATGAACGGACTGACAGCAGCACTGGCCCGCGAAATGGGCCCCGAAGTCCGCTGTAACGCCATAGCACCCGGCGCAATTATCACAGCCATGCTGGACAGCGTCGGCGGCACCGAAGCCCTCGCCCCCATGATAGCCTCCAGCCCACTCAACAGAGCCGGCTCAGGCCGCGAAATCGGAACCGTCGCACTTTTCCTCGCGACAGAAGATTCCTCATACATCACCGGCCAGGTCATCCGCGTCGACGGCGGCGTAGACGCCTAAACAATCAAATATCAAACAAACATCTCTTACTAAAAAAACGAAGTTTGTAGCTTCAAAACTACAAACTTCGTCCTTATTAGCCTCTGCATCAAATCGGACCTGGCACCACTTTGCCGGCACCACCTTACTTCTTCGCCACACCCTCACTGAAGCGGCGCAACATAGCCGCAATCTCAGTCCTGCTGGCACTCTTATGCGGCAGGATTCTCCCTTTATTCCCGCGGATAATATCATTCCCGCAAAGCCAGCCCACCGCCAACTGAGCGAAATCACTCACATCATCCCCATCCACAAAAGCAGCCAGATCAAAGCCCGCGCC
>JAAYEX010000257.1 GCA_012728535.1 Clostridiaceae bacterium
CCTTTAAATTCACCCTTCCTTCAGAAGCCAAAGACCACCCGGCCGGCTCCATTATGATTGACACACAGGCTGTCCTGGCCAAGATCGGTGTTAAAGTTGATATTGAAACTGACGAGAACCTGCTCGCCAAACTGAACACCGCCTATGAGAGCGGCATTCAGGTTTGGGCAGCTGCCTGGGGATCTGGCGGGGTAGACCCTGATATGTTCCAGATCTGGTACTCCGACCCCAAGGTCAACCAGCAGCCTCCGCGTGCGGGCCTCTTCTATCTCTTCGAGAACGGCTCTGACGAAGAAAAAGCTATGCTGACAGAACTCAACGAACTGATCATTGCAGGTCGCTCAACGCTGGACGTTGAAGAGCGCAAGACCATCTACAATAGGGCTCTTGAGCTGTCGACCGGGATCGCAGTTGAAATTCCGACTTACCAGAGGAAGAACATGTTCGTCTACAACAAGAACGTCGTCGATGGCGCCTCTCTGTTTAGCGGCGAAGATGTTACCCCCTTCCAGTCTCCCTTGAGCTACATCTGGAATGTTGAGCTCCTTGGCTGATAACGGTTAAAGTTAAACGAGCATAAGATGCTTGAAGGCAAGGCCCGGAAGCAATTGCGGGCCTTGCTTTTGTAAATGCAGAAGAAGCTTAAGATCATATTTGGATTTATTTTTTTATTTTTAAGAGTAGACAAACTTTGTTGGATTATAAGTTGATTTTTACCGGAACAGAGGGGTCGCCTGATGTCATCAGGATAAAGTTGGCGTCCCGGCGAATAGAGGAGTGCTATGTGGAAGTATATCGCTAAGAGGCTAGGCCTCGCTGTGCTGATCATTTTGGGCGTATCAGTTCTCATATATATGCTGAGCATGTTGATGCCTATCGATTACATCGACAACCAGACAGCAGCAGCTGTGCAAAGCGGTGCGATGACCGCGGATGACGTTCAGCGACTGAAGGAACTTTATGGTCTAGCCGATAAGAGTTTGAGTGGGATTATGACAAGTTACTTCAAATGGTTGGGAAGTACTTTGACCGGTGATTTAGGCTTCTCTTTCCTTTACGGAAAACCTGTTACCGCTGTATTATCTGAGTATATTTGGATATCCTTCCTGATCGCTTTTCTCTCTTACATTCTCGAGATTATTATTGGAATTCCCATGGGTGTTCGAGCAGCAGTTAAACAGTACAGCACCTATGACTACACGGTGTCGGTTTTTGCCATGATGGGGACAGCCTTGCCCTCCTTCTTCCTCTCGGCATTACTGATGAATATATTATCTATCAGGCTTAAGATTTTCCCTCTTCAGGGGTTGGTCTCTGCGACCAAGATTTTTCCTCAGGGGGCCAATATGGCCATCTTCCTGGATAAGGCCTGGCATCTGGTCCTTCCCATTGTGGTTCTGACTTTGCTCGGAGTGGGTGGGGTCATGAAGTTTACCCGGACTAATATGCTGGAAGTTTTGAATTCCGACTATATCAGGACTGCCCGGGCCAAGGGGCTTTCGGAACGAACCGTCACTTACAAGCACGCCTTCCGTAATACCATGATTCCTCTGGTGACGACACTTTCAGGCATGCTGCCCGGCTTGTTCGGCGGGGCCATGATTACTGAAACGGTTTTTGCTATACCCGGAATTGGGTATATGGCCCTAAGGGCCACCCAGCAGGGAGATATTCCATTCATCATGGGCTATAACATGTTCCTGGCCATCCTGACAGTCATGGGCATGCTTCTGTCCGACTTGATGTACATGGTGGTCGACCCCCGGGTCAAACTGTCATAGAGGGGAGGAACTCTAATGGATAAGAATGTTGATAACAACAAAAAAGATAATTATATAGACATAGAAGATCAAGTTCCTAATGAACTTGAGGAGAATTTCCGGGTCATCTCCCCGGGACGAATGGTGGCAAAGCGTTTCTTCAAGAGCAAGCTTTCCATCGCAGGCCTGATTATGGTGATTTTTGTCTTTGTCTTTTCCTTTGTCGGACCTTTAATCATCAATGCGACATGGAATTACAAAGAGACTCAGGTCTTTAAAATTGAAAGAAATTCGGATATGGTTTCTCAGGCTGACTTCAAAGGGCCTGATGGCAAACCCTATACCTATTACGATAAATCCAGAACGGTGGTCCAGTTTAAAGCACCTCCATCAAAAGACCACTGGCTGGGAACAGACACCTCGGGTTTCGACATTCTGACCCGCCTAATGTACGGAGGCCGAATCTCCCTTCTGATCTCCTTCATTGTCATAATTTTGGAGACTTTGCTTGGAGTTTTACTGGGAGGACTAGCCGGCTACTTCGGCAAATGGGTGGATCAGTTGATAATGAGGGTTGTCGATATTTTTGCGAGCCTGCCCGGTTTACCCATTATCCTGATATTATCGGCGACCATCAGCTCCATTGAAGCCATTCCGGCAGAACACCGGATCTACTACCTGATGGCTTTCCTGACTCTCATGGGATGGACAGGAACAGCCCGTTTAGTCCGAGGGCAGATCCTCATGCTCCGCGAGCAGGAGTTTATGATGGCGGCTGAGACGACCGGGATCAGTGCCATAAAGAAAATCTTCAAACACCTGGTTCCTAACGCCATGCCCCAGCTGATTGTAAGTGCAACTCTGGGCCTGGGCGGCATCATCCTTTATGA
>JAAYEX010000258.1 GCA_012728535.1 Clostridiaceae bacterium
CTACTTTATTGAACTGGATCAAGATCATCCGGGAAGGACCCCAGGAGGAAGAAAACAGCTACTATGATGAGATCTTGGCAATGTTTGAGGAAAATTCAAAAAGAACAGTTAAATCAATTCGAACAGAATTAGGAGAAACTGAAGGTGTTGTCAACCGGGCGCTCAATCACTGGAAAAAGAGTCGTATCTTGTCCTTTGAGGTATACCACTCGGTGCCAGGCACCTAAGTTTCTAAGTTAATCTCATTTGAGGGGGGCGTCTAGAAGGAGATGCCCTTTTTATTGTCCGGCTTTTCAGGGGGACACTCAATGCAAGGAATTGTGCCTGGCACCAAATCATGCATTGATAGCGAACCAGTTGGCTCCAGCTGTTGCATCTCTACCGGTACGTGCCAGCAAAAAAATATGTGGTTACTTATAAAGGCCTTTCAGGATTGGGCCTTGCGGTCGCTGGGAGGTCTCTTAAGGGGCTTCAGATACTTGGCGATGGTGTTAGGGGCAGGAGGGGAGAAAAGGCCTACTTTCACCAATTCCGCCCTTATCCTTTGGGGGACCAGAGGGGGTTGTCTTGATGGATTTGCCGGATCAAGGAGATCAGATCATCGGACAGGGGCGGCCTTACCTCCCCTTTACTTTTTCTTTTCCAATAAAGCTGGAAGGTCCTCTTGTTCCAGCCGACTACGGTCTCGGGCTTGACTAGGATCAGGGCTTCTTAAGAACTTGGACAAGAAAACACGGAGCCTTTGAAAAGAAGAGGTCGGCCGGACCTTGGGGACCTTGCCCGCCTCATGCCCTTCCTCATTATTCTCGCTTGTTTTGGACACCCATGCTTGATCAATCCCTACAGTAAGATCTCGCTTTAACTAGACATCGAACTCTGCGCCTTCATTAACTTAATCAGGCGATAAGGAAAAAAATCGTCGCAAATAAGCGATAGAAGTGACCGATATCGATGATTATGGGCGATGGCTTGGACGATAACAGGAATTATGGGCGATAATGTGTTAAACTTGACTCATCCTTTAGAGAGTCGAGTGAAGCTATTGGTTACTTTATCGGAAAACGAAAAACTGGAATACAAGCTTGATTATTCCCCGCAAGCCTTAAAAACAGTGAGCGCCTTCGCAAATTACTCGGGAGGAAAGATTGTCTTCGGCATGTCCGATGACGGCAAAATAATCGGCATCGATGACAGTCACAAACTGCGCCTGCGCATTGAAAATGCCATCAATGATAACCTTACTCCTCGGCCTGATTACAAACTTGAAACGCTGGAGTTGGAAGAGGTCACAATTGTTGAATTGACGGTGAGCCCCGGCAGCGATCCCCCCTACTTTTATAAAGGGAAAGCTTACAAGCGGTCAGATACGGCTACGACTCCTGTCGATCCATCCGAGTTGCGGAATCTTATCAAGGAGAATCTGGACAATCCATATGATCAAATGACCGTAACAGAGGACGATTTGTCTTTTAAGCTGCTGAAAGAAGAGCTTAGACATTCAAAAGGAATCAGTCAGCTGAGCGAGGATACGCTCCGCACGCTTAACTTAATCCGGGACGGAAAATTTACGCGAGCGGCTGAATGGTTGGCTGACCGAAATAATAACCTCAGATGTGCGACCCATATCGTCCGCTTCGGAAGGGATATTTCTACTTTTCGGGATCGTAGAGATTTTGATTCCGTGTCCTTAATCATGCAATACAAGGGTGCCCTTGAGATGTATGAAAAATGGTATGGGACCTATGAAGAAATCGAAGGTTTTCGACGCGTCGCTCGTGTTTTAGTTCCGCGAGAAGCATACCGGGAAGCCGTACTAAACGCACTGATTCATCGCCGCCTGGATATGAATAGTGCTGTTCAAATCGCCATGTACGACGATCGAATTGAAATTACATCGCCCGGGGGTTTGCCCCCGGGGATAAGCAAAGCGGACTATCTTTTTGGGCAAGTCTCTAACCCCCGCAACCCCACACTCAGTTTAGTCTTTTTCACACTAAACTATATAGAAAGATTTGGAACCGGTATCAGGCGGATTCGGCAGGCTTACCAGGATTTTGCAGAAGAAGCGGCCTTTGATATTTCTGATCATTTCATACGCCTCACCCTCCCCGTCATCGACCTTAATAAGCCCAAACAAGGAGAAGATTTGGCGTCTCATATACTCCGCCTCTTGAAGGAGCATGGGCACCTGTCAAGGGCCGATTTAGAAACCATGACAGGCTACGGAAAAAGTTCGGTGCAAAACGCCCTGAATACACTGATTGATCAGGCCTTTATTCAGCGAACGGGAGCTGCCAGGTCAACCCGTTACCAACTCTTGTAAAGGTGCCAGGCACCGAAGGTACAGAACAACTCGGAGTACCACCCGGTGCCAGGCACCTAAGTTACTAAGTTAATTTAAAGAACAACTCGGTGCCAGGCACCTAAGTTTCTAAGTTAATCTCACTAGACAACCCGGTGCCAGGCACCTAAGTTAC
>JAAYEX010000259.1 GCA_012728535.1 Clostridiaceae bacterium
CCTGATGATGCAGCAGATGCACTGGCTGTAGCTATTTGTCATGCCCATTCCGGCGACCGGCCGGAAGCTTTGGCCGTAGGGAACCATTTATTCGACTAGAAAGTTCAGGATATGATAGCTAGAGTTAATGGCACTTTATTACAGAGAAAAAATGATTCTGTGGTGGTTAATCTCAGTGGCCTCGGTTTGCGTATCGAATCCGCTCCACGAATTATTGCCCAACTACCTGCTACAGGTGAAGAAGTTGCACTTTATACGCACATGCATGTAAGAGAAAATGAACTGACTTTGTTCGGTTTCAATCTGGAAGAAGAGATGCATCTTTTTTCACTTTTGATTACAGTAAGCGGCATCGGTCCAAAAATTGCATTACAAATATTAGAAGCATTGGATCCCAGCTCTTTCGCTCTGGCTGTTTTACAAGGTGATGTCAAGAGCCTTACGCAGGCCAAAGGTATCGGTAAGAAAGGCGCTGAACGCATTATTCTCGAATTAAAAGATAAAGTGGCCAAAGCCGGCTTCACTGTTGAGTCGGAGTTCCTGGCCAGACCCGATCAGCTTGCCTCGACCGGTGCTGTCAGCGATGCTATCAATGCTCTGGTAGTTTTGGGCTATTCTTCCAAGGAAGCTGAAGCTGCTCTCAGAAACCTTTCCGTCAGCGAGGAAGATGATGTTGAAAGTCTTTTGCGCAAGGCATTGCGAAAGTTATCCAAGTGGTAGATTGAGGAATAGATATGTACGAAATTTTCAGCCAAATGGATCAAGGTGACGATTCTTTTGTTGACGAACGCCTGCTTTCTCGAAAAACCATCAGCTCTGACAGGGGAGAAGATGGACTGCGTCCTATACGTTTCGACGAATATTTCGGCCAGGAAAAGATCAAAAATAATATAAATATATCGATCGAGGCAGCCAGGGCCAGAGCAGAGGCTTTGGACCATGTGCTTCTCTATGGTCCGCCCGGACTGGGGAAAACTACTTTGGCCGGTATCATTGCGCAGGAAATGAACGTTGAAATGCGCATAACATCCGGGCCTGCCATTGAAAGACAGGGAGACCTGGCAGCACTTTTAACCAATCTTCAGGATAAAGATGTACTCTTCATTGACGAGATTCACCGCCTTAACCGCAGTGTGGAGGAAATCCTTTACCCCGCTATGGAAGACTATGCGCTTGATCTGATCATAGGAAAAGGTCCCTCAGCACGTTCTGTTCGTTTGGATCTGCCTCATTTTACTTTGGTTGGTGCAACGACTAAGGCCGGATTGCTTTCTTCGCCTTTGCGAGATCGTTTTGGCATGATCTACCGGTTGGACTTATATAACGAGGATGAGATCGCTCAGATCCTTTTGCGTAACGCCGCCCGACTTGATGTAGGTATAGATGAAGATGGACTTAGGCTACTCTCCAGCAGATGCCGTGGCACGCCGCGTGTTGCCATTCGCCTGTTACGCCGCATGCGCGATTTTGCACAGGTGCGGGGAGATAATGTGATAAATCGGGAAATCTGCGAACTGGGCCTAAAAGCTCTGGAAGTGGATGAGAGGGGACTGGATTCTACCGACCGCATGTTGATGTTAACCATGGCAACCATGTACAATGGTGGCCCTGTGGGCCTTGATACCATGGCTGCAGTGACAGGAGAGGATCCGACAACCATAGAGGATATTTATGAGCCATATCTGATGCAACTTGGCTTTTTAATAAAAACACCACGCGGCCGTGTCCTGACGCAACAAGGTTTTGCACATCTGGAACTGGAATACCCGAAAAATGGTGTCATGCAGGCTAATGGCAAGCAGGTTTCTTTGCAGGATCTGATGAACTGGGAAAGCAGCGCTGATGAAATGAAAGAAGATGATGCAGTTGATGGCAAGTAATAGATTATTGCTTCATATATGTTGCGGACCATGTTCGATGGCTCCACTGGAACTTCTGCTGGCAGCAGAACGTGACTGCGAACTCTTTTTCTTTAACCCTAATATTCATCCGTCTGTTGAATGGCAGCGGCGCCTTGACAATGCTGTAATAGCTGCAGAGCATTACGATCTTATGCTGCATGTATATCCCGGCAGTGACGAAGCTGCCTGGCGTGAGCGGTCAGGAGAGGGCAAGACACGCTGCCGGTTCTGTTATGAAACACGCATGATGAAAACCGCTGAATTTGCAGCAAATAATGGTTTTGACAGTATAAGCAGCAGTCTTCTGGTTAGTCCATATCAGGACCGTGACGGTATTATTGAGGCCGGAAAAAATGCAGCTGCTGCTTACGGGCTTGAGTTCGAAGCCCACGACTGGCGGGAACAAAACAGGCACGGGCAAGAACTGGCACGGGAGCTCGGACTTTACCGGCAAAAATATTGTGGTTGCATTGTATCTTTGGAAGATTCCAAGTTTTACGAAAAAGTATGTGCTGAACACGCAAGTCTTATCTGATAAGAAAAATCCCTACTTTATTTTTTCCAGATTAGCCGGGTCGAGCGGGTTGACAAGTATTGTTTTGAAGTTATCATAGAGCACTTGCCCGGGTTTGGCTCCTCCCGGTTTACGGACATGTCGCACCTCGCAGTAATCCACGGTACTCCTGGCTCCGCCGGCGCGATTGGTACCCGCATACCAGGCAGCCAGACCGGCCGCCTCCAGAATAGTCTGATCAGTGACCTTCTGACCTTCAGCCATGATGACAACGTGCGCGCCCGGTGCGTCTTTTATGTGGAACCAGAGATCATCCTTTCGCGCCTGACGAAAAGTAATGCGATCATTTTGCCTGTTATTTCTACCAACAATAATCTTTAGATTATCGCTTGACAAAAATTTGCGTGGCGGCAACTCCTGCCTTGTGTTGTTGTCTGTCTGTTTTTTTGCTTTCCGTGACTGCTTATACTGGTCGGAGCGGCGACGTTTACTGGCCGGCCTCCCGGGTTCCTGCTGTATGTCTGCTCCTTCAATGTTCTTTGGTGTCCGATCTTGCCTTTCTGCAGACAGTTCATCTTCAATTGCCAAAAGGTCATCAAAGTCGGCGGCACAATTAAGGCTGACTTTGATAGATTCCAAATAAGCCAGCTGAGCCGCATCCATGCTCAGCAGTTTCTCGGCCTGATCCAGGCGGCGCTTGTTGCGAGCATATTTCTGATAATAACGATTAGCA
>JAAYEX010000260.1 GCA_012728535.1 Clostridiaceae bacterium
CTTCCCCTTGCAAAGCATGATATCTTCGCATTATGAATGCCCGTGCTTAGTGGAGAATGATGCGAATGCTGCAGCACTTGGTGAAATGAATTATGGTGCAGGCAGAGATTTTGAAAGTTTCCTGTGCCTGACATTTGGCACAGGCATAGGCGGTGCTATCGTCAATAATCGCGAACTGATTTATGGTTATCATGGAACAGCCGGTGAAGTCGGTATGATGATAACCCACGCGAACAAAGCATCTTCGGGTGATTATTATTCAGGGTGCTATGAAGCACATGCCAGTACTTCGGCTTTAGTCAAAATGGCACAATCTATAGATGCATTGATCAACAACGGAAGAGATGTTCTTAATTCGAAAGATAGACCTGAGATCGAAAGTATAATCAGTAGTTGGATAAATGAAATAACATATGGACTAATATCATTGGCACTTAGTTTTAACCCGCAAGCATTTCTGTTAGGCGGAGGAATTATGGAAGAAGATCTAATAGTGAATCGAGTGCGCCGAAATTTTGAAGACAAGGCAATTGGTCATCATAAAAAAACTAATATAGTACAGTGTCAATTAGGCAATCTGGCATCCTTATACGGAATGTTCCACAGACTGAACACAAGACAAATAAACTAATGGGTGACCAGTCCGGTCAGCCTCTAATGATGCGGACTGTGAGGTCCGCATCATTAAGCTGTCTGATAATAAGATCTGAATTCATTAACTCAATAACCTTCTATACACCGTGTTTGCTGCGTCTCATCATTTCAATATCAGTGAAGGATTGGGTCGGACTATAGCCTTCTATCGGAGCAATCCGCTGGTGATAAAGATCGATGAACCAGTCGGCCTTTGGGAAAAATTCCTCTTCGAGCTCATGGGCCGGTGTGATCCAGTTGCGTGATCCGAGGATGGTCACAGGGGCGTCCAGATAATCGAAGGCCAATTCCTGTATGGTACGGGCGATGTCATTCAGGTATGAACCGCGGGCGCAGGCGTCAGAAGCGACGATGCACTTTCCGGTTTTCTTAACAGATTCAAGCACTAATTCATAGTTGAAAGGAACGAGAGAGCGTGCATCTATGACTTCGGCACTGATGCCGTATTTTTCCTGCATCTCTTCCGCTGCTTTCAGAGCCGGGTACATGGTGGCGCCGATGGTCAGAATGGTAAGGTCACTTCCTTGCCTGCGTACCACAGGCTCGCCCAGCGGTATTTCATAATTTTCTTCCGGGACGCCGCTTTCAACAAACTCTTCGCCGATACCGTAGAGACGTTGACTTTCAAAGAAGATGACAGGATCTGTTCCGCGCAGGGCGCTGGTGAGCATGCCCTTGGCGTCGTATGGTGTGGCCGGGAAGACAACCTTGAGACCCGGAATATGTGTGCAGAGTGAGGTCCAGTCCTGGGAGTGCTGGGCACCGTATTTTGAACCGACAGACACACGGACAACGACCGGCATCTTGAGCATGCCGCCACTCATAGCCTGCCACTTCGGCAGCTGGTTAAACACTTCGTCCCCGGCACGTCCGAGGAAGTCACTGTACATCAACTCGACAAGGGCGCGTCCGCCTGCCATGGCATAACCGACAGCAGAACCGACAATGGCACCTTCAGAAATCGGGGTATTGAAGAGGCGGTGATAGGGGACTGCTTCGGTCAGACCGCGATAGCAAGCAAAAGCTCCACCCCAGTCACGGTTTTCTTCACCGTAGGCGATGAGGGTAGGGTCGGTATAAAAAGCGTCCAGAACAGACTCAAAGATAGCGTCTCTGAACTGATAAACGCGATTGGTAGACACGGCTTTGCCTTGGTCGTCATAAGCATAACGAACTTTTTTGCTCAGCTGTTTAACACGCGGCACATCCTCATGAGCCAGCAACATGTCAGGTTTTGCATCAGACAGGGCAGGAATGTTCAGGTTGGAGAACATCAGCCGTTCAATAGCACCGGGATCCTTTTGCAGGTCCATTCGCGGGGACTTAACCGGGTCGACGGCCAGACGGATCGTGTCCGTGATTACGTCAACGACCTCTTCGTCGATGGCTTTGATCTCATTTTCGCTAGCTACACCGGCTTCGACCAGCTGACGGGCAAAGGCGGGAATGGAATCAACCTTCTGCCAGGCTTCAATTTCTTCCTGGTCACGATAGGAGTTGGCATCTGAAGGGGAGTGGCCGGAATAGCGGTAAGTAACGACATCCAGTAGAACCGGACCGCGCTTATTCCGAAGCAGGTCAAGCTTACGTCCCATGGCTTCGATTACGGCCAGAGGATTGTAGCCATCGATGCGCTCAGCGTGCATCTGCTCGGGATTGAGACCTGCACCGATGCGGGCAGGATATTTGAAGCCCATGGTTTCACCACGAGGCTGACCGCCCATGGCATACTGGTTATTGTTTATGTTGAAGAGAATAGGCAGGCCACCCTTCATATCGCCTTCCCACAGTTCCTTGTACTGGTCCATGGTGGCCATCATGAAGCCTTCCCAGACGGGACCGCAGCCTAAGGCGCCGTCACCGATATTGGCAATTACAATGCCATTTTGGCGATTGATCTTTTTAAAAAGAGCTGCACCTACAGAAATGTCACCGGAACCGCCAACTATGGCATTATTGGGATAAACCCCGAAAGGCAGGAAATAGCTGTGCATGGAACCGCCTAAACCCTGGTTGAAGCCGGTCTCCTTGGCAAAAATTTCCGCCAGCACTCCGTAAAGGACGTAAGAAACAGCAAGCTTCTTGACTGTGTCGCGCTTGTCTTTAAGCGATTCGACAATCTTGTAAGCGCGGCCATCCATATACTCTTCCATAATTTCTTGCAGTTCAGCATCATCCATCTTATTGATAGCAGAAAAACTCTTGGCCAATAATTCACCGTGGCTGCGGTGGGAACCGAAGATGAAGTCGTTCTGATTTAAATAATAGGCCTGACCGACTGCAGCAGCTTCCTGGCCGATGGACAGGTGGGCCGGTCCCGGGTTGTTATACTCAACACCGTTATAATTGGATGCCACCTTGATGGCCAGAAGCATTTCTTCAAATTCGCGAATCATCCGCATATCGTGATAAATACGCAGGAATTCGTCTTTTGAAAAATTATCCTTCTCATCTTTAACGGTTTTCTGATAAATGTTTACCGGAATTTTGTCGAACTCGATCCAGCTCTGTGAACGCACATCTTCAGGTGCGATGTATTGTGACTTTGGCATAATTTACTTACCTTTCTTAAGTGCTTAACTATTCTAAAATTGATTAATCCAACATAAAGACCGCTTCGCGGATTACTTCAGCAACGGTCGGGTGGGGGAAGACGGCTTCCCTGATCTCTTCTATGGTCATTTCTGTCTCAATCATGATGCCTGCAGAGATGATCAGCTCTGATGCATAGGATCCGAGAAGATGGCAGCCGATCAGGCGGTCATGAACAGGGTCGACGATGATTTTGCAAAGACTTCGTTCCCTGTCCGTCTCAGCTACAAAGCGTCCTGAATAGGACATGGGAATCGAAAGCTTTTTGTATTCAAGGCCCTGGTCCTTGCATTCTTCTTCAGTCAGTCCGACAGAGGCGACTTCAGGATTTGTATAGATGACAGAAGGCATGGCGTTATATCGCACCTTGTCTTTTTTCCCCAGAATTGTCTTAACAGCAACTTCCGCTTCGCGATATGCGGCATGAGCCAGCATCCAGCGTCCGTTTACATCTCCGACAGCATAAATACCCGGGATATTAGTCTGACCACGGTCGTCGGTGACGATATGTCCGTGCTCGGTGTAGACTTCCAGACTCTCAAGACCGAGATCCTGGATTGAGGGTCGGCGGCCGACAGAGAGCAGAACCTTGTCTGCAGGAATAGATTCGGCTTTTCCGTCAAGTTCAAACTTGACCTGGCCGTCTTCAACGGCGGTTACCTGAGAATTCAGATAAAACTTCATGCCTTTACCGGCGTAAGATTTTTGTAAAAGGTCTCCGACTTCCTTGTCGATGTCTCCTGCGATGTGGTCAAGCATTTCCACAACAGTGACTTCACTGCCGACAGTCAGGAAATACGAGGCCATTTCAAGAC
>JAAYEX010000261.1 GCA_012728535.1 Clostridiaceae bacterium
ATAAAATCGCCCATATCTGTTTCATGGGTGGCGGAGCTGCCTATGGCAACTGGACGCCGGCTGCCGAGTTTAATATTCTGGTCGATCCTGAAGCAGCATATGTCGTTTTTCATTCCGGACTGCCCATGACCATGTGTGGCCTGGATGTGACCGAACAGGCGCTGGTGAAGCCCGCTGATATTGAACGTATGCGTGAAATCGATAACCCGGTTGCGCGTATCGTAGCCGAGTGGCTTGATTTCTTTTATCTATTCCACAAAGAGAAGGGCTACAGCGGAGCACCGGTTCATGACGCAGTAGCTGTAATTGCATTAACCAATCCTGAAATTCTGACAATGAAGCGCAGTTTTGTTGATGTAGAGCTGTCAGGGGATTATTGCCGTGCTGCGACAGTGGCTGACTTTTATGGCGTCCTGGGACAGGAGGCTAACATGAATGTGGTGCTGGACATCGAGCGTGACAAGTTCATTGACTTGCTCTGCGAGTCGCTGGAATCATACGGGGAGGTGAGGGAATGACACGAATGAAAGTTTGGCTTGACGCTGACCCCGGAGTTGATGACGCAGCTGCGATTATATTAGCAGCCAAGATGCCGGAGATTGAGCTTGTCGGCGTTTCCGCCTGTGCAGGAAATGTGGAGCTTTTCTACACCTATGAGAATGCACGTAATTTAGTGGCTTATACCGGGCTTGATGTGCCTGTATACAAAGGTGCGGACAGGCCACTATTGGCTGAGCCGCACTATGCTCGTGAGATCCATGGCAAGAACGGGCTTGGAGGGCAGACACTTCCTGTTTCTACAGCCGGTCATGAAGAACTACCCGCCTGGGATGCCATTTATCGGGCCGCCTGCGCAAACCAAGGCGAGCTGATCGTGGTCATGATCGGTCCGCTGACCAACCTTGCTGTCGCTTTGCTTAAGTATGCTGATCTGAAGGGAAAGATCAAGCGAGTAGTATTGATGGGTGGGGCTGTTTCTTACGGGAATACGACTCCTGCCGCCGAGTTTAATATCTATTTTGATCCGGAAGCCGCGGATATCGTGTTCAGCGCCGGCCTTGATATTTCGATGTTGGGTCTTGATGTTACATTGCAGGCCTACTTGGATGAGCCTGCTATTGATAAAATTCAAGCTGTGAATGAACAGGGTGCTTTTATGGCCGGTTCAATGCGTCAAACTTTGAACTGGGCCAAGAAGCTCTATAATCTTGATTTTGTTGCCATGCACGATCCCTGCACCTTCCTTTATCTGGTATATCCTGATCTTTTCAGGTCGGAAATGGCAGGTGTCAAGATCGAGACAAAGGGCAAGCTGACGCGAGGCAAAACAGTCTCGGATGTTTATAGCGATTACAAATTTGAGGACCGCACGGTCGATGTCGTTCTGGGGATCGATCATAAGCGCTTTTTCGATTGTTTTCTGGAAATTCTGGGACGCTATTAAAACCTGCCCGGGAGAACTTGAGTGGAGAGAAAAAGGTACATTATGCTATCGGCAGCCATGGCGGTTTCCCTGCTTCTGTTGCTGATATTTATGGCCTTTATGCTGACACGTGTCCGTATAAGCGAACTGAGAGAAAATGATTATTCCGGCCTTGATCTTACTCAAATTGAAGACGGAAAATATATTGGTGAAGAATACGCAGGCCTGGTGAAAGTCAGGCTGGAAGTGACAGTTAAAAGTGGGGAGATAAGGGAGATAGATATTCTCCTGCACAGGCAGATTAGCGGCAAAGCTGCTGAAGCAATTGTTGCAGACATTATCCGGACTAATAGTATAGATGTTGATGTTATCAGCGGCGCGACCAGCTCCAGTGAACTGATCAGGGCCGCTGTGTATCAGGCATTAAATGAATGAGGCGGGTAAGGCAGTGATGACCTTACTCGTTTTCAATTGTAATCTGACAGGCTTTCATGGCGGCTAAAGCGGTTCGATGCTGGTCGGGCGTGACACCGGCGCAGGCAGAAGCGTCTACAATAACTTCTGCTTCCGGCAAAACAGCCTTGGCGATCAGCGAGTTCGAGATGACACAGATGTCAGTGCAAAGCCCTACAAAACGCAAGCTACGAATCTCTTCTGCTTCGTTAAGTTTTTCAAGAAGCCTGGCCAGTTCAACTGAGCCGAATGCAGCTTTGTCGATAGCCTCAGTTTCCCTCCTCTTATCAAGAGAGGCTTCTATCTGCCAGCCTTCGCTGCCCTCTATACAGTGCAGGACCGGCAGATTCCGGCCTTCCTGTGTATCCAGATAGTCCTCCTTATGTGTATCGCGGGTGAAGTAGACTTTGTCGGCCGGATAGCTGTCAATGAGTTCACGCACTCGAGGAACAATGGCTTTGGCCTCTTCTGTGCCTAAACTCCCGTCGATGAAGTCGTTTTGCATGTCTACAACAAAAAGTAAATCCTGCATTTAAAATATCTCCCTTATATATTTATTGAGTTCATTATAGCCTACAGCATACAGATCTACTGCGACTATTTTTTAAAATAGCAGAGATAGCTTATCCGGTCGTGCTTATTAGTGACCGCTTCAACTACTTAAACTTATACTTGCAAAAGATCCTGCTGCTAGCTATTCTTTTAACATACTGTGGGAACATAGCTTTGGATGCCATAAATAATATTGGAGCTCTGCATCTGTTGCCGGAGCTTACAAAACCTGCAGGATAAGAGGTTGAAATGCAAAAACAAGATTATGAGTCATATTATTTGAGAGATTTTATTTATTTTGCTTTGAAAGGATGGCGCAGGATTATCTTATTTGCTCTTATAGGGGCAATTCTTTTTGCGGGGATTGCAACATATCGTAACCGCGATTTGGGAAAAGATGAGATTATCGATGGGGAAGTTAAACCGAAAGCCGGTGTAACTTTAACGGATCAGGAGCTGAAAGCAGTTAACGATTATGTATCGAAAAATAATATCAGAGTCTTACGCTACTCAAATCGACTGACCTATTTACAAAACAGTGCCAATACATTGGCTGAACGTTTGAGTAACAGTGTGTATCTGTCATTGGATCCTGATGCACAGCTCGTGAGCAGTTTTGATCTTGTGATTAGAATGCAAAGTGTTGCGAACGAGAGTACAGAGATTATTGAACAAAGACATTCACTGCTGAGTCTTGAGTACTTGAAATCGGCACGGAGCAATGCTTTCTTTGCCAATTTGGAAAAAGTGAGGGGATTCAATATTAATGCAATAAATCTGCGCGAATTAGTCCAGGTCAGCATGAATGATGACAAGAGCATTCATTTTGAAATCTCCGCTCCTGACATGTCTGTTTTGCAACTACTGAGTGAAGCAACACAAAATCATATGGTCGTTGAAGCTGAAAACCAGATAATCTATTCCTATCCGCACGATGTCGGGTTTTCCGATCCCTTATATGAAACGGTCAAAAATCCGGATATAAGAGAAGCACGCATACAAATGGAAAACGATTTGAATCAGATCAGCAATGAAATTGTGGCTGTCACAGCGGAGTATGATCAGGTCATGGATGAGGTCCTCGAAGAAGAAGTAGAGAAAGCTATTGAAAAGAAAGCCATCGATTTGGCTGAGCAGGAGATCATTAATAAATCAGAACGAGCCAAAGTCAGCCTTAAGCTCTATGCTGCGGGCGGCTTGATTCTCGGTGTGCTTGTCGCCTTGCTTTGGAATATTTATCGTGGTTCTTCCAGCGGAAAGCTGCTTCATTCGGAAAACTTCGCACGCCGCAGTGGATTGCTTTTTATTAATGAAATCTTTGTAGCTGAACAAGAAAATGACGGGAAGAAAAGGAT